>JAYTWO010000640.1:0-14172 GCA_043743415.1 Planctomycetota bacterium | reverse complement strand
GAGCTTGGACCTCTTCCTCCGCGCGGACCGAGGGCAGCGGTCGCAGGAACGCATAAGCGGTCCTGGCCGAACTCGGTTCCGAGGCGGGGGAAGTTCCGGTCGACATGATGTTCCCAGATGGGCTGGTGTGGTGATCGGGATCCAGAGAGGATCAGTCGCTCGGGTGAATCGAGCGGCGAATGGGGTGTTGTAGGAGATCAGTGCCCCGTCACAATCTTGCCGACTTCCTTGCCGATCGACGCCAGATACGCCCGCAGACGCTCCGACATCTCCTTCGTGTAGTCATCGCTCTTCAACAGATTGTCAATCTGGTTGCGAAGCGTGACATCTTCCAGCTGGCCGGTGTCTGCTTCGCCGGTGATTCGCGTCGCGGCCCGCAACTGATGAGCTTGGGGGATGAACGCCCGCTCCAGATGGTCCATCGTCTCACGGACGAGGCGGTCGGCTCCGGTGAGCTGGTCTCGCAAGGTCAACGATTCTGGTCCCGACATGGCCCCTCCTCTTGACTTCAGAACTCCGGTTGCAGAACCTCACACCGTCATTAGACGGGGATTGGAGTCACAGGTCAATATCCGCACCGCAATTCGGTCGGTAGGATTACCGTAACCCGTTCTCCAACATGAGGGTTCCGCCGCTCGTGAGAATCTTGCTGATCGCCGACATCCACTCCAACTGGCCCGCCCTGCGCGCGATCCAGGAGTCGTTCGATGCCTGCTTGTTCCTCGGCGATCTCGTTGACTATGGCCCCGCCCCGCTGCCGTGCATCGACTGGGTGCGGCACAACGTCCAGACCTCGGTGCGGGGGAATCACGATCATGCTGTGGCCCAACGCATCCTGCCCAAGGGCGGCAGCGGCTTTCGCAAACTGGCCGCCGCCACTCGCCCACTGCATTGGAACCTCATCGACCCTGCGAGAAACAAGTTCCTCGCCCGGTTGCCGATCACGGCCCGCATCCAGCTCGACGGCTATCGATTTCAGTTGCTGCACGCCACCCCGCGCGATCCGATGGATGAGTACCTGACCACCGATGTCGCCGGTTGGGAGGCCCGCGTGCAGGGCCTCGACGCCGATTTCCTGTGCGTCGGCCACACGCACATCCCGTTCGAACTCGAAGCGGGCGGCCTCCGCGTCATCAACCCCGGCAGCGTCGGCCAACCCCGCGACGGCGACCCCCGCGCCAGCTATGCGATCATCGAAGACGGGAAAGTCGAGTTCAAGAAGGTCGCGTACGACATCGAAGAAACCCTGTCCCTGATGCGGAAACAGAACGTCGAACCGTGGGCTGTCGAACTCACCGCTGCCATCCTCCAAACCGGCGGCAAGGTCTCGCCCGAAGAGTTCGACCGCCTCACGCGGGAGTGATGACGATACCCCCGTAGCAGAAGTCGTGAGACTTCTGCCGCCCTGCTCATTGGCCCGTCCCTCGCCGATTGTTGCTCAGCAACCCAAGGGATCTAAGCCACAACCTTTAGATGCTGTTCCGTATTCCCCACAATAGACGTTAATCTACCAGCGCGAGGTTCATTACTCGCTCACGTCATGACGAACAGGGTGGGCCATGAAACCGGAACTGACTCTCAGCGGTGCGATCAGCAAGTTTGGCGACTCGGTTCTCAAGAAACTCAAGAGTCCCAGCGTCTCGGGGGAACCTGAAGAGCAGCTGCGGACGCCATTGGACATTCTCATTCGAGAGTTTGTCGAGTTGCTCGGTCATCCGCGCGAGTCGGTGGACGTGATTGGTGAGACCAAGATCACGGAGTTGAAGACCCGTCCCGACTTCGCCATTCTCCGCACCAAACTGCTGGTCGGCTTCATCGAAGTCAAAGCCCCCGGCAAGGGAGCGGACCCGCGCCGCTTCAAAGACCCGCACGACAAAGCCCAGTGGGAAAAGCTCAAATCGCTTCCGAACCTCATCTACACGGATGGGAATGCGTTCAGCCTGTGGCACGACGGGGAACTCGTCGCGCTCATTCACCTGGAGGGCGAGATCGAGTCGGCGGGCAAGGCCCTCCGCGCTCCGGAAACACTCCTCAAACTCTTCAGCGACTTCCTCCTCTGGGAACCGCAACCGCCACGCACCGCGAAGCAACTCGCGGAACAGTCCGCCCGTCTCTGCCGCTTCCTGCGGGACGAGGTGGCCGAGCATCTGGCAGCGGGCAGCCCCTCGCTCACCGCTCTCGCCGCCGCCTGGCGCAAGATGCTGTTCCCCGATGCGACCGACCAAGTCTTCGCCGATGGATATGCTCAAGCCCTGACTTTCGGGCTGCTGATCGCCCGCGCACGCGGCATCCGTCTGGCCGACGGGCTGGACCGCGTCGCCCAGGAACTCGGCGGGACCGATTCGATCATCGCAGCTGCCCTGCGCATCGTCACGCTGGAGGTCGAGAACGACAGCGCCTTGCAGACTTCGCTCCAGACGCTGGTGCGGGTCTTGGATGTCGTCCATTGGGACACGATCAGCCAGGGGCGGCCCGATACGTGGCTCTACTTCTACGAAGACTTCCTCGAGGTCTACGACAACGCTCTGCGGAAGAAGACCGGCTCCTACTACACCCCGCCGCAAGTCGTTGATGCGATGGTCCGCCTCGTCGATGAAGCCCTCCGCAGCCCTGACCGATTTCAGCGACCGCGCGGACTCGCCGCGAAAGAGGTCATGCTGGCCGATCCCGCTGTCGGCACCGGGACGTTTATGCTGGGGGTGCTCCGCCGCATTGCGGAAACCACCGCAGACAACGAAGGCGAAGGAGCCATCCCCGGAGCCATCAATGCCGCCATCGCGCGCTTGATCGCCTTCGAAATGCAGCTCGGCCCCTTTGCCGTCGCCCAGTTGCGGATTCTCGCCGAGATGACTCGGCTCATCGGGGCCCCGCCGCGGAGTCCCATCCGCATGTATGTCACCGACACGCTGGGAAACCCGAACATCGAGGAGGAGCAACTGCCGGGGTTCGCCAAGATCGCCGAGTCGCGCCGCCAAGCGAACAAGATCAAGAAGTCCGAGTCGATTACCGTCGTCATCGGGAACCCGCCGTACAAGGAGAAGGCCAAAGGGCTGGGGGGCTGGATCGAGGCGGAGAAGCTCCGGGAGTGGCAGCCGCCCGTGGAGTGGAAAGTCAGCGCGCATGCCAAGCATTTGCGAAACCTGTACATCTACTTCTGGCGCTGGGCGACATGGAAGGTCTTCGAGCAACAAGCCGAGACGGGCATTGTCTGCTTCATCACCGTCGCGGGGTTCCTGAACGGGCCGGGGTTCCAGAAGATGCGCGACTCGCTGCGGCGCCGCGCCACGGAAATCTGGGTCATCGATTGCTCACCCGAGGGGCATCAACCCGATGTCCCGACCCGCATCTTTCAAGGTGTGCAACAACCGGTCTGCATCGTGCTGGCCGCGCGCGTCCGCCGCGATGACGACACACCCGCTACGGTGCGGTTTCGGGCGTTACCCGCCGGGGCGCGGGCCGACAAGTTCGCCGCCCTCACCCAGCTCACACTCGATGGGGACGGCTGGGTCGAGTGTCCCACTGACTGGCGGGCCCCGTTCCTCCCCACCTCCAGCGGGGCATGGTCGACGTTCCCGGCGTTGGATGATTACTTCATCTACAACGGGTCTGGTGTCATGCCCGGACGGACGTGGGTCATTGCACCCGATGCGGAAACACTGCAACGTCGCTGGCATTCGCTGATTCACGCACCCCAAGATCAGCAAGAGGATCTCTTCCAACCGCACATGCGAGGCGGAACGCTGGGCGACAAGCATCTGATGAAGCCGCTCAAAGAGGGACTTCATGCGCATGAACTCCGATCGCTACCAGTCGGCAAGGATCAGGGCGAGTGCATTCCTCCCGTGCGATATGCATTCCGGTCCTTTGATCGCCAGTGGATCATTCCCGATGCTCGCATTATCAATCAATCCAACCCGCAGTTGTGGGACTGGCTCTCTCGGCAACAAGTCCATCTCACGGCACCGAGTGATCGTTCACCGACGAACGGCCCTGGGCTGACCTTCACGCAACTCATCCCTGACTTACATCACTACAACGGTCGCGGTGGTCGTGTTTTTCCTCTCTACCAAGGGGACGACCAGCAAGATTCCAACCTCCGCCCGGCTTTGCTCAAGTACCTCAGCGACACCTACCAGCAGACCGTCACCGGCGAGCAGCTGTATGCTTACATCGCCGCGATCGCGGCGAACCCCGCTTATACCGCGAAGTTCCAAGACGACCTGACGCAGCCGGGACTCCGCATTCCGCTGACTGCGGATGCCCAGCGGTTTGCCGAGGCTGTCCAACTCGGCCAGCGCGTGATTTGGCTGCACACCTTTGGCGAGCGCTGCGTCGATGCCAAAGCCGGACGACCACCCGGCTCACCCCGACTCCCCAAGCAGCAAGCCCCGCGCATCCCGAAGAACGGAGCCATTCCCGATACCCCGGACTTGATGCCTGAGACGATCGACTACGACCCGGCCCAGCAACGCCTGCTCGTCGGGACCGGCTTCATCGACCACGTGACCCCGGCCATGTGGGACTACGAAGTCTCCGGCAAGCAGGTCCTCCGCCACTGGTTCAGCTATCGCCAGAAGGACCGCACTCGCCCCGTGATGGGAGATCGTCGGCCCCCGTCCCAGCTCGGCGAAATCCAGCCCGATCACTGGATCGCCGACTACACCACCGACCTGATCGACCTGCTGCACGTCCTCGGTCTGGTGATCGAACTCGAACCGCAACAGGCCGACTCGTTAGAGCAGATTTGCAAGGGGCTGTTGTTGTCGCGCGAGACGCTGGATGTCGCCGGAGTATGGCAGATGCCAGGGGCTGCCACTCGCCCGCGAAGGAAAGACGCGAAGGGGCAACTCAACTTGCTCGATGGGCTGGACTGACGGGCGGTGGCGAGCGCCCTAGCGCAGACGATGACCCCACAGCCCCGTAGCAGAAGTCGTGAGACTTCTGCCGTCTGATTGATCGGCATCAATTGTTCGGCAGAAGTCTGACGACTTCTGCGACGCCAGCCCCCGATTTGCGTAGACGCTGCCATCCCCTATCATCCGACCAGTACGACTTCCACTCCCAGGACTCCCCCACATGCCCGCTGCCCCGACTCATGCTCAACTCGTCGTCCTCGGTGGCGGTCCCGGTGGCTATCCGGCAGCTTTCGATGCCGCCGATCATGGGATGCAGGTGGTCCTCGTCGACCAGGATGTCCAGCCGGGTGGCGTCTGCCTCAATCGGGGGTGCATCCCGTCGAAGGCTCTGTTGCATGTGGCCAAGCTGATTCAAGAGGCCCGCGAGTCCTCGCACTGGGGCGTGACGTTCGCCGAGCCGACGATCGACCTCGACAAGCTGCGGTCGTTTAAGAACGGCGTCGTGACCCAATTGACCGGCGGGATCCGGCAACTGTGCAAGGCCCGTGGCGTCAACCTCGTGCAGGCTCGAGGGACGTTCCTCAACTCGGGGACGCTGCAACTCACCGCACCGGACGGGACGCAGAGCCAGTTGACGTTCGACAAGTGCATCGTGGCGGTCGGGTCGCGGCCCGCGATGCCGCCGGTGTTCAACATCGGTGACCCACGCGTGATGGACTCCACCGGGGCACTCGAACTCAAAGACATTCCGGGCAAGTTGCTGGTCATCGGCGGCGGGTACATCGGCCTCGAAATGGGGTCGGTGTACGCAGCCCTGGGGTCGAAGGTCACGGTCGTCGAGGCCCTGCCGGTGCTGCTCGCAGCTGCCGATCGCGACCTCGTCGCCCCGCTGCAAAAGCGGCTGGCCGGGCTGTTCGCGGCGATCCATGTGAACACGAAGGTCATGAGCCTCAAGTCCACGCCGGAAGGGATCGTCGCCGAACTCAGCGGCGAGGGAGTGACCTCTCCGCAAGTCTTCGACCGCGTGCTGGTCTCGGTCGGTCGCGCTCCCAATGGCAAGGGCGTCGGCCTGGAGAATACCAAGGCCGTCGTCACCGATCGCGGCTACATCGAGGTCGACCGCAACATGCGGACTGCGGACCCGAAGATCATGGCCATCGGCGATGTGGCCGGTGAGCCGATGCTGGCTCACAAGGCCACGCGCGAGGCCAAGGTCGCCGTCGAAACGCTGCTCGGCCACCCCGCGATGTTCGACAACGTGGCCATCCCGGCGGTGGTCTTCACCGACCCCGAGATCGCCTGGTGCGGGATCACCGAAGCCGAGGCCAAAGCCGCCGGGCGTGAGGTGATCGTCACGAAGTTCCCCTGGGCTGCGAGTGGCCGCGCCCAGACCATTGGCCGGACCGAGGGCCTCACCAAGATGATCATCGAGCCGAAGACCGAACGCATCCTCGGCGTCGGCATCGTCGGCCCCGGTGCCGGTGAACTCATCGCCGAAGGCGTCCTCGCCGTCGAAACCGCAGCCGTCGCCCGCGACCTCGCCGAAAGCATCCACGCCCACCCGACGCTCTCCGAAACCCTCATGGAAGCCGCCGAGTCCAGCTTCTCCCAAGCGACGCATATGTACCGGCCAAAGCGGAAGTAACCCCGCAACAACAGCCCGAGCCGGAAGCGTCAGCGCCCGGAGCCACTGGCGAGGGCTTTGACTCGCCAGTGCTCAACGTGGGAACAAGGCGAGAAGTCCGTGTTTCCGGTCGCTGAGGACGGAATCACTGGCGGCCCAAAGCGACCGCCAGTGGCACCCGGCGCATGGCGAGACTAAGGGAGCATGGCCACTCTCACACTGACAACTCGTCTTCGATATGATTGTGCTGACAGCAACGAGGCGTAGAGGGGCGAGCTTCAGTGGCAGAACAGCGAGAATTTCATTTCGGCCCATGGCGGAATAGTGGCTTATTCTCAGCTGACTGGCTCAAGAACCGGCTGCCGATGGAGCCTGAGTGGGAACATTTTCAGTCAGAGGCGGTGGAGTTCACGTCCTTCCTGTTCGACTTCTGGAAAATCCAGAAGTCTCGCGTGGCCAAGTACGGGTCCGAGGCGACGCTGGAGCAGGCGTTCATTCAGCCGATCTTCGACAAAATGGGTTGGACGCTGAAGTACCAAACTCACCTTGATGGTCGCAAACCAGACTATGCCTTGTTCGTGTCGGAATCAGACTACGACAACGCACTGAATGTCGATTCGCAATCAGATGAGTTCTGGTCTTTTCCGGTCGTCGTTGCGGACGCCAAAGCCTGGGACGTTTCGCTCGATCGTCGGTCTGGCACTCATCGAGAATACCCGCCGCAACAAATCGAGTGGTATCTGGACAGAAGCCGATTGGATTTCGGCATCCTCACGAATGGCCGAGTCTGGAGACTGGTCCCTCGTCAATTACAGTCTCACCAGCAACGCTTCCTCACCTACTTTGAGTTCGATCTGGAGAAGTATTTCACCAGCTGGACTGGGAAGATTCGAACTGGTGTCGAGATCGAAGACGCCTTGTACTTTTACCTGTTCTTTGGTCCGGCAGGGCACCGCACCTTACTAGCAGATACGTCACTCATTTCGCGTGCCGTCGAAGGGAGTACCGCCTATCGAATTGGAGTCGGTGAAGACTTGCGATTGCGTGCTTTCGAGGCGGTTCGCTTATCGACTGAGGGACTGCTATCGTTTCCTCCCAACCGATTGAATGCGCCGGAGCATTTGGAGGAGTGTCGCCGACATAGCTTTATCTTGGTGTACCGTTTGCTGTTCATCATGTTCGCCGAGGATCGTGGGTTGTTGCCGTACGCGACTGACGAAAAGTATCGAGAGCGTCTATCGCTGTCTCGGCGTCGGGACGATGTTGCCAGTCGGCTCAATACCGTCAGGAGTCGCCCCACAACGGACTACTCACGGACATCTCATTCTGATCTCGGCGAGTTGCGTCTCCTGTTTGATCTTGTGGATCAGGGGGGACGCTTCGGAGTCCGGGCTTATAACGGGGGACTTTTCGATAGTGAGTCGAACAGTTTTTTGGAAAAGAACCACATCTCCGATTGGCATCTGGCACGTATCATCGACCAACTGGGGCGTGCCGCTGATGTGGCGATGAAGAGTGGTGGACTCTTTCGGGTCGACTACCGTGACTTGGCGATTCAACACTTGGGGAGCATCTACGAGGGGCTACTGGAACTGGAACCGCGTGTCGCCGCCGTTCCGATGAAAGTGATTCTCAACAGCAGTCGAGACGGGTCGAGTGAGAGAACGATCCCCGCAGTTCAACCCTGTCCAGAAGGGTACGAAGACACTGGGGAACGCTACGATGTCGGCGAGGTCTTTCTGGAGACCAATAAGGGTGAACGACGCTCGTCGGGAAGCTATTACACCCCCGATCATATCGTGAATCATCTGGTCGAAAACACGCTCGAACCCCTGTGCCAGAGGATTGAGCAAGACCTCAGTGATGAGATCAAGGCGAATGAGTTACGAGTGGCGGAAGGCGATGAAACAGCGACAACCAGATTGGCTGATTTAAAGGGCGAGTATGATGATCGCGTGCTGAAGCTCCGGGTTCTTGACCCGGCGATGGGGTCCGGACACTTTCTACTCCGCGCGTGTGGCTATCTCGCGGAGCAGATTGCCACTCACCCACTCACGGCGGAAGACCCGCTTGGTGATTCATCGATCACGTATTGGAAACGGCGGGTTTCTGAAAGCTGTTTGTTCGGGGTCGATTTGAATGGGCTGGCAGTCGAGTTAGCGAAACTAGCGATCTGGCTGGAAACTGTCGCAGTTGACCGTCCTTTGACGTTTCTCGATCACCATTTGCGAATCGGGAATAGTTTGGTCGGTGCCCGTATCTCGGAGCTGGGGGCCTTGCCCGACGAGAAGGATTTGTTCTCGAAGCCGTTTATCCGAGCGTTGGAATCGAAGATTCCGCAGCTACTGAAGCCGCTATCTGAGATTGAGAAATTGCCATCGCGGGAGACGTTGCAAGTCAAAGCAAAAGAAAAGCTGCTCGCGGATTTGGATGTTGCTCGACTCCCGTTTCGCCAGGTGGCGGATGTTTGGTGTTCCGTATTCGCCTTGCCGGATTCGGAACGAGTCCACGGTGATGACTATCGGAGATTGATTGAGGAAATCAAGACGCCCGATCGGTTCGATGCAGTGCTGCGTGAGCCTGCCTTCCAGCGTGGCCTCAACGCGGCTCGCTCCAAGTTCAATTGCTTCCACTGGGAGTTGGAGTTTCCCAGCGTCTTCTATGAGGGCAAGAAACGCCGGGAGGACTCGGGCTTCGACGTGATCATGGGCAACCCGCCGTATGACGTGCTGTCCGAGTTGGAGTCAGGACGTGATTTGCGGGCCTTCAAAGCCTTCATCCAGCACGAAAAGACCTATCGCCCATCGCTCCGTGGCAAGAACAATCTGTACAAACTGTTTGTCTGCCGGGCGATGGATTTGCTCGCGGACCGAGGCTACCTCGCGCTCATTACTCCGATGGCGATTCTGGGAGATGACCAAGCGGCTGAACTGCGACGTACCCTCTTTTCGCTGGGAACATTCACACTGATCGAAGCGTTTCCCCAGAAGGACGACCGGCATCGACGGGTCTTCGAGCAAGCGAAGCTCTCTACAGCTGCATTTGTCTATCAGAAGTGTGCCTCGGATCAGGCTGACAAAATCGTCTTCACGTCGCGAGTTCATCCCGGACGGGAGATCGAACCGAACTCGCCTCAACTCCGCATGAAGCGAGCGGAAGTTCCGCTCTATGACCCAAAAAACAGCACGCTGGTGAGTTGCTCGCAGGAGGACTTGGACCTCGCCGTGCGGATCATGCAGTCAGGACGGCTGAGGCGCATGGGAGAAGTTGCTAGATTCTTTCAAGGGGAAGTCAACGAAACGAATCAGCGTAAACAAGGGACGATTTCACGCTGGTCCGACAAACGCTTTCACAAGCTCGTGTCTCGTGGTGCTAATGTGTGCCTGTATCGACTTCGAGAGGCGTCCCAGGGGAATGACATTTACCTGGATGTTGACTCATTTCTCTCCGGGAGTTCGGAGGAGAGTAAAGCGTTTCATCATCGGCAAGCGAGAATCGGGCTTCAGGAAAGCTGTCCACAGAACAATTTTCGCCGCATCATCGCAGCCTTTGTTCCGGCTGGGGAGTTTTGCAATCACACTGTCAACTACTTGCCCCAGCGTGCCTGTAAAGTTGATCTCCGCATCATCCTCGCGGTCCTGAATTCGAAACTGGCAGATTGGTATTTTCGCCTCGGCAGCACAAATGCCCATGTCAGCCACTATCAACTCGACAACCTCCCATTTCCACATTTCCGCGACACCTCCGCCAAAGCCCATGCCGGTCTCGTTCTCAAAGTGACCAACGCACTGGAGTCACGCAAATCCTCGGTCGAAGCAGCTTTTCAACTGGTGGCTCCGCTCACCAAGACCGGTCCCTTCGATCCAGTCCTCGGAGAAGTCCTGGTCGCTGCCGTCGAACGAATCGAAGCCATCGAGGCGAAACGTGGCGAGATTGCCCGCCGAGAACGCTCAGCCCTGGCCCCCGAAGCCCAGCGCTATCAAGATTTCATCGACCAACTCTTGTTCGCGATGGCTGGACTCTCTCCGCAAGAATCTGCTGCACTCGAATCTCGCCTTCTGAAAATGTTGTAGACAGTCCGGGGCGTGTGGAGTGGTGACTTGGCGGGGCGACACCGGTTGGGTTGCTTTGAACCCTACCGGTGTGCTTCAGCACAAGAGGTTGACTTGCCACGAGATCACCACCTACAAACCTCCTGCGGCCAAGCCAACCCGGTAGATTCCAAAGCGAATCAACCGGGGCCACCCTGCGGCGTCGGGTGGTACGCCCTGAGTCTTCGAAGGGCGTGGCGAGCGGTCGAGTGAGCGTCATGCACGCCCACCCGACGCTCTCCGAAACCCTGATGGAAGCCGCTGAGTCGTCCTTCTCGCAAGCCACGCACATGTACCGCCCCAAGCGGAAGTCAGGACATGGTCCAAAACAACTTCCCGTTTCACTCGTAGGAGTTGAACAGAAGACAACGAAGGCAACGAAGGGTCTTGTTCGAACTCTCTTCGTGACCTTCGTGGCCTTCTGTTCAAAATCAATTCGGGAAGTGGTTTCGAGCCAGATCTTCACCCACTTCGGCTCTCGAGTGGACGATCGACTCGAATGAACAGCCAGCAGATCGCCGCGACGACATAGACCAGAGCATACATCGAGAACACCGTCTGAAATCCAGCCAGCGCGGCGTTGGACTTCTCCATGGCGGCGAGTTGGTCGACGGCCACACCCAGTTCGACCGCTCGCGCATCCACCGACCACTGCACGACCGAGCCTGTATGCCAGTTGGCAAACGCCGCCCCTGCGGCCCCCACCGTGTTCATACAGGCGGCCGTCACGGCGGCATGCTTGCGGCCAATGTCTTGGCAACTGGCCCAGGCCGATCCGAGTGTCAGATCGACACCCATCGCAGCCAGCGACACCAGACCACAGAACGTCAGCGCGCTCGTCGCCTGCTCCGCTCCCCACCAGGCCACGGCACACATCAGCATGGCCGAGACCCCGATGATCTGCCGGGCGCGGTGGCGGTGGATTGTGTGGCGGGCCAACTTCCCGACGAGGATGCCTCCCAGGATGCACCCGATCGCTCCCACCAGCAGCGGAGCCCCCTTATACAGTGACCCCAACAGATCGTTGTCCGCGATCACGAACCGGTCCTTCATGTACCCCGGCAGATAAGTCAGGCTGAAGATCCACCCGTAGTTCACCATCGAATACATCACGCACAACACCCACACGCTGGGGTGCGTGAGCAGGGCCTTCCACGGCACGCCGTCCGCGTGTGAGGCCGTCTCTCCCGCCGAGTCGATCAGTGCCACCTCCTCCGCGTTGACCGAGGGATGCTCCTCGGGCCGGTTGCGGAACCAGAGTCCAAACGCCGTACACCACACCACTCCCGTCAGCCCGAACAGCAAAAACGCCACCCGCCAATGCACCAGTGCCGGAGTCCACGCCGTCCCCGCCACCAGCACGCCCCAGATCAATGGAGTCAACCCGCCCGCGATGCGGCTGCTCATGAAGACCAGTCCCTGGGCCGTCTCCCACTGCGTGCGGGGAAACCAGTTGTGGATCGCCCGCGTGATGTTCGGAAAGGCCCCAGCCTCCCCCGCTCCAAACAGAAACCGCACCACGATCAGAGATGTCAGTCCCCCCACGACCTGACCCCCGATCGTACTCCCGATCAGCCCCGTGATCGCTGTCCAGGCCGACCACCACGCCACAATCCGCAACAGCGTCCCGCGCGGCCCCCAGCGGTCGCCCAGCCAACCCGCGGGCACCTCGAACAGGGCATACGCAATCGTGAACGCCGTAAACGCCCCCTTCAACTGAGGCCCGCCATCCAAGCCAAAGTCTTTGGCCATCGACGGCGCAGCTGCCGCGAAGCAAGCCCGGTCGAGGTAGGTAATCATCGACAAGCTGCAGGCAAAGGCGAGGACGCCATAGCGGACCCGCGTGGGTTCCGTAGCATCCAGGGAGTTCGCGAGTGGGCCACGCACGGGGGAGGCGGATGAGTTGTTCAACGGCGGTCACTCCCGGAGCGGATGCGATAGTCACCGACCAGATGTAACGTCGAGTGCCCCAGCGCCACAAGGCTGAGCCAGTTCGAATCGGGGTGACGTGTGTGTCTCCGCAGAGTCGGCAGCCCGTGGCATCTGCCCCTCTCCCCCACGGACGACATGGCATTGGGATAGGCGTGACTGTGGGGTGAGGGGGCAGAGAGAGCGGGGTACCGCCAATTGGCAAATGCACCGTGTGTGCGTCAGAAAAGTAGGCAGGGCTTTCCGACGGGGCCACTGCTTCAGCCAACAGTCCCCGCGTCTCAGGTGGTCGAGAGGCTTCTGGATGGAATGCCTACTTTGCAGTTGCACACACAAATCCACCCGCGTCTGGCCACCCCGACTTGACGCTGGTCCCAGGTCGAGATATTTTCGCTGTTACGCCAATTCCAAGTTATCCGGCGAGCGGTCGGTCAGCAGATCTCAGTAGGACGGCCATTCCCGACCGTCTCAACTGCGAGAGTCGTTCGAAGACAGCCTGAAAAAGCCGTCCTACTCGGGACAGTGTCACGAATTCATCAATGCGAGCCAAGCATGTTTGTCAACAACACCGGTTGGATGAGTGGTTTCTGGAAGTCGATCACGCTGCGGGCGATGGCGCTGGGGGCGATGACACTGGGGAGTCCGGCGCAGCGTCGCCAGCGGCAGCGTCGGGGGGCAGCGGTGGCGGCCTTGGAATCTCGCACGCTGTTGACGGCGTTTGTGGTCAACAGTGCGGCGGACAATACGACGGCGGATGCTTTCACGACGCTGCGAGAGGCGGTCTTGTTGGCCAATGTGAGCGCGGGGGCGGACACGATCACGTTTGTGGATGGGTCGGGAATCGGCGGGACGGACTTCACGGATGGGGTGGCGGATACGATCACGCTGACGCTGGGGCAGATTGCGATCTCCGAGACGGTGACGATCACGGGACTGAGTGCGGCCAGTACGATCATCAATGGCAACCTCGCCTCGCGGATCTTCTCGATTACCAGTGGAGATACAACGCTGGAGAAGCTGACGCTGACGCGAGGGAGGACGACGGTGGACAACTTCGCTGGTCGAGGTGGGGCGATCCGTTCGACCTCGACCGGGACGCTGACGGTGAGCCAGTGTACGCTCTCCGGAAACTCCACGACGGGCAACCTCTATACTGGCGGTGGGGCCATTTCCAGCCAAACTGGCGCGGTGACGGTGAGCCAGAGCACGCTCTCCGGAAACTCCACGACGGGCCTCCGAGCCCGCGGCGGGGCCATTTACGCTCTCCCCGGCGCGGTGACGGTGAGCCAGAGCACGCTCTCCGGAAACTTCACGGTGGGCGACTCTTCCTATGGTGGGGCCATTTTCGCCAGCACTGGCGCGGTGACGGTGAGCCAGAGCACACTCTCCGGAAACTCCACGACAGGCAACGATGCCAACGGCGGGGCCATTTTCGCCAACTCTGGTGCAGTGACGGTGAGCCAGAGCACGCTCTCCGGAAACTCCACGACGGGAGCGAATGCCGACAGTGGGGCCATTCACGCCAGTACTGGCGGGGTGACGGTGAGCCAGAGTACGCTCTCCGGAAACTCCACGGCGGGCATCGGCGCCTTTGGCGGGGCCATTTACGCTGGCACTGCCGGCGCGGTGACGGTGAGCCAGAGTACGCTCTCCGGAAACTCCACGACGGGCA
>JAYTWO010000639.1:0-2847 GCA_043743415.1 Planctomycetota bacterium | reverse complement strand
GCCGGGGGCGACTGGCTGCCCATGTGGACTCGTTCTGGCGGGCCAGACACAGCGAGGACGGGCACATTTGCCCGTCCCGAGCGACGTTCGCGCGTCGCGAGCGAGTGACATGGGCCGGGGGCGACTGGCTGCCCAGGTGGACTCGTTCGGACGGGTCAGACACAGCGGGGACGGGCAAGTGTGCCCGTCCTACGTGGCGCTGGCCCGCCCGCCAAGCCACCGCGAAAAGCCTCTCCCAAGCTGCATGAAATTTGCGCAGCGTGAACACAATTCGCGGATTCGTAGTACGGGGGCGTACAGTCAGGCGCGAACGCGGCTGCCGGTGGAGGCATCGCGGCGGTTTGCGGAGCGGGTGAGTCAGTCGTTGATCGAGGTCACGCCGCCTTCGCTGGGGGCGCGGCGGGTGTCTGTGTTTGATGGTTCGACGTTCACGCTGGCTCCGGAATCCGAGTTGCAGAAGCATTATCCGCCGGCCTCGAATCAGTATGGCGTGGGCGTGTGGCCGGTGGCTTTAATTGTGGTCGCGCATGAACTCGCCGGGTGCCACTGGCGAGGGCTTTCACTCGCCAGTGCAAGGTGGGCTCACAACGGGTCAGTGATCACTCACGCCGAAAATCACTGGCGGCCCAAAGCGACCGCCAGTGGCACCCGTGCGCTACCGGCTCGCCCTACACCACGCCCAACGCGACAAACTCTCGAACCGCGAAGGCCGCCACTACGACCGCGAGGTCTACAAGAAACGCCCCAAATCCACCCACTTCAAAACCCGAAAACCCCCTCGCGATCCCCCACAGGCAAAGGTAAAGTAAGTGCCATTGGGCGCGAGCCGTGCCGCTCACTACTCCATTCATCCTGTTCACAGCACTGGCTTCGCCCTCCCGCGCGGGCCGGGCTTAACCTCAAATCTACGCTTGACCGGGCATTCGAGCAGTTTCAGAATCGGTGTTCAGCTCTCAGGAAGAGGGGGAAGGTGGGCGATGTCCTGCACACCAATGGTGACGATGCTCTCACCCTAGAACATCTCCCCACCCCGCACACCCGGGGCACTCCGCGGATGAAGAAGGCCATCCGTTCATCCAAGTGAGTGGATCGCCGGGCAAAGCACCGTCAACGATCATGCTCCTCACGGAGGCTGAATCAAAGTCGGTTGCAGCGCGGAGTGTCTTCAAGACGGTTCACTCCATCGGCGGCGGCGGTAACTCAATAAACCTCTGCCGGGGAGACTCGGGAGCGGTGCCCGGTGGCGGGGGAAGAAACTCGACATTGCCATGCAGTCCATCGGGGTGGACCCGGCCCGCTTCCCGCGTGGTCGAGGGAGCTTGTTCCGCCAGAGACTTCTTGACGGCCAATTGGGACCGCAGGCTCGCGACCGATTGGTCCAAGGTCGAGACCAGCAGTTGCAGCAGTGCATCCTCGTCGGTGGTGGCGGTAATCTCGGTCGGGAGTTCGAGTTCGACCACGCTGCGTTTCAGCGTCTCGTGGACATACCCCGCCAGCGAACCCCCTTTGTAGACCCGATCGAACGGTGCGGAATCAAACTGTGGCCGCAGTTCGCGAGGGACGTGGTCGTCACTGCGTACCGTGCCGCGGGAGCTGCGCGACTCGACGACATGGATCACCAGTTCGGGGTTAAACTGATGGAGCAGTTGAATGAGAGCCCGAGTCTCCGGCTCGCTGCCGGGCTTCTCACCGGTCTCGCGACGGGGACTGGCGGTGAAGCGAGTGCTGGGAAAGTTACGATTGAGATCGACTCCGCGCGAATTGGTCAGAGTGCGGTCTGCTTGACCGTCCGGGTTGGGAGTCCGCACGACTAGCACAGACAACTGGATCGGCATCAAGCCGTCACGAGAAAACACCCCGGCCAGCTTCTCGACGAGAGTCACGGTGGCCTCGGAGTTGCCGGTCAGGCTGCTGAGAACGGCGATATGCCGGGGGCCTTTGCCGAAGATGACGGTCTCGATGGGGCGTCGTTTGGCGCTTTCGAAATCGCGACGCCACGGCACGGGGCCGAGCACGAGCGGGGTGGTGGAGGGAGCGACCGGTGGGGCGGGGGGTGCCTGCCGCGCGACCTCGCGCGGGACAGGAGTCAGGGATGATGGCGCTTCGGCGACGGGGGTCTGCCCGGGAAACGGCGCGGGCTGGCCGAGGTCGACTTCGAGTTCGAGGAACTGTCGCTCCAGGAGCGTCATCTCGCGCTGCGAGCGCGGCGCGGGCCGGACCGTGGGCCCAGGGCGTTGAGCGTGGACGAGATCACTGAGTCCCAGGAGAACCTGTGCGATCATCAGCCCCGCGCGAATGCGGGAGTATCGACTCATCTGGGGGCCTCCGTGGGGGTGTCACGGATTCACGAAGGAAGGGACAGCGGGCCGGTCACGGGACCGTTCCGTCACCGCAGCAAACTTCCGAAGTCTCCGAAGACTTCGGAAGTTTTGGCTCCTACGCTCAGTCGTCGTCGCAGCTCAGCCGCATCCGCAGCTCATCGAGTTGGCGGGCATACTCTTCGGATGTCGAGTGAACGTGCTCGCCCTCCGTGACGAAACGGATCGTGTCACTCAGTGGCAGGCGGTCCTCCAGGATCTGTTCGAACTCATCCAGATCGTGTCCATACATGATGAGCAGCTTGTGCTCGTCGAACTGAATCTCCATCGGACACCGGGCGTGCATCACGGCGATGCCGGTGCAGCCATCGTTCGTGAGCAGGTCTTCAAAGTCATAGAGCATGCTCTTCAAGATCGGGAGATCGATCTGCTCGCGATAGATGTCGACATGCCCGTCATGCTCGTCCGCGTGGCTGGTCTCCAAAACCACGTTGACCTCTTGGCCCAACGGCTCCAACAGATCGATGAA
>JAYTWO010000638.1:0-4020 GCA_043743415.1 Planctomycetota bacterium | reverse complement strand
AGTTCACCCGTTTCGCTGGGACGCGAAGTCTGCGAAGCCGAGCGCTCCCGCATCAACGCCCCGACTCAGATATCGACAGCGAGCGTTGGACGTAAGTCTAACGTGTTGGGGAGACGTTGACTGTCGCAGACCGCCGTTCGGTCGGAGCGAGTCGCTCGGGCACGGGGGACTGATCATCCGCCCGCTCGCTGCCCCCCCGTTTCGCGACGACGCGAACACCACCGGCTCATCTTCGCTTCCCGGTGGGACGCGGCATAACCGGTCGAGTGATGGCGGACACTCGCCAGACGGTCGGGCAGCGGGTACGCTATCCGTGTGGATCGCACTGTTTAAGTGCCGGTCGCGAGGTTGTTCGGGAAGACGGGGACATGGCTGCATTGATCGCTCTCTTTCGTTCCCGCACTTTCTGGGGCTGTACTCTTGCCTGCCTGCTGGTTGGCGTGGGAGCCGGTGAATTGCTGGCTCAGGCTCCGGCGGCTCCTCCCGCGGGCGGCGGGTCGACGGTGATTGTGTCGGGGCGCAGCTTGACCTTCGAATGGATCATCACCGTGGTGATGTGCGGGTTGGCTCTGTTCGTGGTCTGCCGCTCCAGCAATCGCAACTGATACGGGGAGCTGTCAGGTGAGCTCCCTGTCGGTTGGAGAATCGGTGGTCATCACCGGAATCGGGTTGGTGACGCCGCTGGGCGTGACACGCGAGTCGACTTGGTCGGCGTTGTTGGCGGGCGCACGCGCGGGGGCTGTATTGAGTCCCGCACGCATGGGGCCCGCTTGGGAAGGGATCGTGCCCGGCCCGACTTGGAGAGGCTGTCCCGTGTCGCGGACAGGGGACTATGCGGGTGAGCCGATCATCGGTGACGCCCTCACCGCCGCCTGTGAGGCCGTCACTCAGGCCCAGCTCGGCGCGGTCGATCCCGAGCGGTGGGGCTGTGTGGTGGGAGCGAGTAAGGGAGGAATGCACCTCGCGGTTCCGCTGTTTGTCAAACAGTGGGGGAGTCGGCAGCGGATCCTGTCGCGAGTCGCTGCGGGAGATGAGGACAGCTTTGATGCGGCTGCCGTGGAAGAGGAGTGGAACCTCGGAACACACGTCGAACCAGGACCGACACGAGATTCGCTGTCGAGTCTGTCGTCTTTCGCTCCGCGAAAGAACGTCCTTTTGCAAAGCGAAAGGCGACAATCCATTCCAGACATCGGCCAATCCGCCTGGGACGGGTTGCCGGACGATGCCTGGCTCAATATCTGGCCAGACGCCCCCGCGACCGCCATCGCTCGCGAGTTCAACATTCGCGGGCCGGTACTGGCTCCGGCAGCCGCGTGTGCGACGGGGTTGGTGAGCTTGATTCGAGCGGCGGAGTTGGTCCGCTCGGGCGTGTGTGACGTGGTGCTGTGCGGGAGCAGCGATGCCTCGCTCCAGCCCTCACTGCTGGCCTCCTATCGCCGATTGGGCGTCCTGGCCCGGCACGGCGATCCGCAGACGGCCTGCCAGCCATTCGACCGTGACCGCCAGGGGTTCCTGGTCGGTGAAGGGGCTGCGGTGCTGGTGGTGGAGAGCCTCGCCCATGCGGTGCAGAGAGGTGCGGTGCCGCTCGCGGAGTTCGTCGCCGGTCGCACGTTCTCCGATGGAGCCGGAGTGGCGGGCCTCGATGAGTCGGCGGAAGGTCTCTCCCGCGCGATCGACGGCGTGACCCGCGCCGGAGGGATCACCCCGGCGGAGGTGGACCTCATCAACCTGCATGGGACCGGCACCGACCAGAACGACCGCACCGAGGTCGCAGCCCTCTCCCGCGTCTTGAGAGGAACCACCCCGCGCGGCCTCTGCTGTGCCTTCAAGGGGGCGATCGGGCACCTGATGGGAGCGGCGGGCAGCGTCGAGACGGCACTCACCATCTTGAGCCTGCGCGATCAAATCGCCCCGCCCACAGCCAACCTGCGGACCTTCGCTCCCGACCTGAAATCGCTCCTCACGCTGCCCTTCACCGGCGAGACGCCGACACCCCGGCGGATCGACACGGTGCTCAAGACCTCTCTCGGCTTCGGCGGTCCGGTGGCTGCGGTGCTGCTGCGGAGAGTCGGTGGTTGACTGTCGGCGATGTTTCCGAATTCGCGGCTGCGTCAGAAAAGTGGGCAGCCGGTCTCCCTCTGCTCCCTACTGGCGATGTCACTTTCTGCGAGAACTTGGCTGTGGGGAGAGGGCCGGGGTGAGGGAGCCTGCTGGTGGCCCCCTCCCCCCACCCTCTCCCCCGCCATGAAGCCTTCCCTGTCCATCCAGACGATTGCGGGGGAGAGGGGGCCGGAATTGGCGGCTGCCGACTTTTCGGATGCACACACTTCGATAAACAACACGGCTGTCGATCAGGTGAAATCCCCCCTCGTTTCTGACATCATGCCATCTCCAGATTCCCCCCTTCGGCAGGAGGCCCCCGCCTTGCTCGCTCTCAATACGATTCACCAACTCGACTGCGTCCAGGCGATGCAGCAACTCGAAGCGGGCAGCGTCGACCTCGTCTTCGCCGATCCCCCGTTCAACATCGGCTACAAGTACGATGTCTACGAAGACCGCAAAGACGCCCCGTCGTACCTCAGTTGGTCGAAAGAGTGGATCAGCGGGGTGCATCGCGCCCTCAAGCCGAATGGCACGTTCTGGCTGGCCATCGGCGACGACTACGCTGCCGAACTGAAGCTCCTCTCGCAGCAGGTCGGGTTCCACTGCCGCAGTTGGGTCATCTGGTACTACACGTTCGGCGTGAACTGCAAATACAAGTTCAGTCGGTCGCACACGCATCTGTTTCACTTTGTGAAGGACAAGAAGACCTGCACGTTCAATCGTGAGGCGATCCTCGTCCCCTCGGCCCGGCAAATGGTCTATGCCGACAAGCGCGGGGCCAAGGAAGGCCGACTACCCGATGACACGTGGGTACTCCGGCCGCAAGACCTCACCGAAGGCTTCCAGCCCGACGACAGCACCTGGTACTTCCCCCGCGTGGCGGGCACGTTCAAAGAGCGCGAGGGGTTCCACGGCTGCCAGATGCCTGAACAACTGCTGGGCCGCATCATCAAGGTCAGCTCGAATCCCGGCGAAATCGTCCTCGACCCCTTCAGCGGCAGCTCGACCACCGTCGCCGTGGCCAAGAAACTCGGGCGGCAATTCGTGGCGTTTGACATCAGCGAAGAGTACATCGACCGCGGGATGAAACGACTGGAGATGATCGAGGTTGGGGATCGGCTCGATGGGGCGGAAGACCCGAAGGTCAGTGCTCCGGCGACTGGATCGGATCGAAATCTGGTGAAGAAGTCGACTTCAAACAAGGCCATAGTGCAGACGGATGACCCTAAAATCGATGAAGGTAAATTGGACGCCGGTGTTATCGAGGCGTTTCGAAGATGCTCCCAAGGATTCTCTGTTGATCGCGTTGTTCTTGATCCAGAGTTGGACTCTGCGTTCCTTGACTCTTGCCGTGTGCTTGGTTTGCCAGAAACTCCAGCGTTTCTCAATACCCGGCTATTTCGGATCCGAAAATCCGGCAAATTGACTGCAATTGTGCCGACGACACGACGCACTGAGTTCAGGATTAGTGAATTCGACCCATTCCTCTTTGCCAGTGAGATTGCATGGACTGAGATGACGGAACTGTCAGGTGCGAGCCTTGATGATATCTTCTGCAATCCCAGCCTTGCCCGTAGGTTTGACGAGATCGCGAAGAGATTTGCCCCAGGGTATACATCCTTGGAATACAGATTGGCCGCGCTCCGTCTTCGAAAGGCCGCGAAGGATTTTGGCTTGAAAGCAAGCAAGAACATCATAATTCATGTGCCCAAGGGACCAGGAATTGAACTTGATTCAATTCGTTTGGATAAACAGATTTGTGAACCATCACTCTATCTCGTTCGCCGTGATGGGGAACCGTTGTACGTTGGCGAGACGCTCGATCTCAGAAGATGGATGCAATCGCAAATCGAAAGAGACGATCCGGGCATCGCGTGGAAGAGTCATGGAGGCAATATCACTTTTGCCACCATTCCT
>JAYTWO010000637.1:0-1917 GCA_043743415.1 Planctomycetota bacterium | reverse complement strand
ACTGGCTGCCCATGTGGACTCGTTCGGGCGGGTCAGACACAGCGAGGACGGGCAAATGTGCCCGTCCTACGTGGCGCTGGCCCGCCCGCCAAGCCACCGCGAAAAGCCTCTCCCCAGCTGCATGAAATTTGCGCAGCGTGAACACAAATCGCGGATTCGTAGTACGGAGCTGAGGTGCCTAACCATTCGTTGAATACGTCCGACCTCCTCTGGCATCTCATCCGGCATTCCGAGAGACTCATCTGATCTCCCACCTCAGAGAACCTCCATGCTCCCCGCGTCCAACCTCATCGGCTATCTGACTCTGCTCACCGTCCTCGCTGGGGCCTCAGCCTTGGCCGAAGACCTCCCCAGCCGGGCCGCGACACGGGCCACCACTCGCGACTCCGCCAAGGAGTGGAAAGACGACCAGCCCGACGCCCAGGCCATGCTGTCCCAGATCGCTTGGCCGAACCGCGAGTTCGAAGTCTCCTGGTCCCCCGTCGAGGGCCGTGACTTTCAACAGCTCGTGCGCTACCCCACCCCGATCCCCTCGGGCGATGCGACGAACGATCTCGTGTCGATGGAGTGGTACATGCCGAAGGTCGCGGCCTCGCCCGCTGAGCTGCTGCCGACGATCGTGGTGATCCACGAATCCGGGTCATCCATGCCCGCCGGTCGAGCCATCGCCAAGGGAATCCAGCAGCGAGGGCTGCATGCCATCCTGTTGCATCTCCCCTATTACGGAGAGCGGCGAGGCCCGAAGAAACGCGACCCCAGTGAGTTCCTCATCACCATGCGGCAAGGAGTCGCCGACGCCCGCCGAGCCTTCGACGCCGTGGCCGCACTCCCCGGAGTCGACCCGGCCCGCATCTCCCTCCAAGGCACCAGCCTCGGCGGGTTCGTCGCCACCTCCGCAGCCAGTCTCGACGGCTGCTACCACCACAACTTCATCATGCTGGCCGGCGGCGACCTGTTCGACATGATCCAAAACGGCAAGCAGGACACGGCCAAGCTGCGCGATCAGTTGGCCAAGGTGGGCTACACCGGCGACAAGCTTAAGGAGCTGCTCGATCAAGTCGAGCCCACCCGCATCGCCCACCGTCTTCCTCCGGAGCGGACCTGGCTCTACGCCGCGCTGCAAGACGACGTAGTCCCCATCCGCAACGCCCGCCGCCTGGCCGATGCCATCCCGCTCGATCAACAGCACCGCTTGGAGTTCATCGGCGGGCACTACACCGCGGCGCTGTGGCTCCCGATGGTGATCGACCATTTCACGAAGACGGCGGTGACACGCACACCATGACTTCTCGGTTGGTGGAGGGGTGTGACCCCAGTGGGTGGCTTTGAGTCTACCGGGGTGGCGGAGCCAGAGGAGGTTCCGTCATCGAGAGTCGCATCATATCGTACCTCTTGTGCCTAGGCACACCGGGAGGGTCCAAAGCGACCCAACCGGGGCTCCCCTGCGGTGAAGGACTGAATTTGGGTGGCACTGGCGGTCGCTTGGGGCCGCCAGTGATTCCGCTCCCAGCTGCCCGGAACTCGAACTTCCCGCTCGTCTAGCACTGGCGAGTCAAAGCCCTCGCCAGTGGCACCCGGTGTGCAGGTATAAATTCGGGGAGCATGACCTGTACAGGTCATGTAAACGAGAACGAGACTTGTTACGCTGGGCGAACAGAGGGCAGCTGTGAAGTCTCTCTCTGTCTCTCTCTGTCGCTCGCGGTTCACAAACCCCCGCGAGCGAAGCGGTTTCCCCATGTTCTGTGAGAAGAGGAAGAAGTCATGAATCGTTTCTGGATGTTCAAGTCCCGAGCGACGATCGCGCTGGCCGCGATCCTCGCCCTCAGTGTGGTCTCCGCCGTGAGGCTCAGTGGTGTCGGCCTGGCCCAGGATGCGCCACCGCCGAAAGAACAAGCCGAGAAGAAAGTGGAAGAGAAG
>JAYTWO010000636.1:0-7896 GCA_043743415.1 Planctomycetota bacterium | reverse complement strand
ACTGGCTGCCCATGTGGACTCGTTCGGGCGGGTCAGACACAGCGGGGACGGGCACATTTGCCCGTCCTACGTGGCGCTGGCCCGCCCGCCAAGCCACCGTGAAAAGCCTCTCCCCAGCCGCATGAAATTTGCGCAGCGTGAACACAAATCGCGGATTAGTAGTACCGGGGCCGGTCGAACACTAGCCCGACGCGCTAGCGAGGGAGTGCGGAATACAACTGAATGAATCACTCGCTGGCGCGTCGGGCTCACCGCAGGATACTCGCCTTCGGCTCCTCCACCAACAACCGCATCGCATCGAACCCCCGGATATCAATCCGATACGCCCCGACCGGCTGGTCCAGCGACTTCTGCTGTCGGAGATAGCTGTCGAGGCGGCCCAGCTTCTGGGCGACCGTTGGCTCCAGTGCATCGTCCCCCGGTGGGCGGCCCCAGATGATCCGCCGCCCCCCTTGAGTCAGGAGTTCAAACACCGGCGGCTCGGGTGGCATCTCGGCGGTTCCCACACTCAAGACCGGGGCGATCACGGCCTCTAACCCGTACCGGTTCCAGTGCGAATCCAAGTCCCCCTGGGGCATCAGCGCCGCACACAGCTTCGCCCCCGCCACAATCAGGGGATCGCCCCATTTGGTTCCCGCCGGACCACTGGGCATCGAACTCACTTGCCGCAGATGGGGTAACTGATCCGACTGCGTCAGTGAGAAATCATTCGGCGGCAGGAGTACGCCCTCCGCATCGACCGGGTAGAGACCGCGATGGGTTTCGACCATCGCCACGGGGGTACGGTACGTGACCTCCAGGGTGATCCGGCCCTGGCGCGTTTTCTCGACGCGGTCGACCTTCGCGATCCACGGATGCTTCGCAAAGGCCACCGCCACATCGGCAGCGAGGTTCGCCTCTAACAGGCTGCGGTCCTTCCAGTCGGGGTGGCTCTTCGAGACGTTGTCGACAATGTCGTGAGGAGTCCAGCGCGTGGCGGGAGTGAGGTCGATGCGGTCGACCGACATCTGGAACTTCTCTCGTTGACTCACCGTTGGCCAGAGCGCAGGAATCGCCGGGATCACGACCACGAACAGCATCGCCAGCGTGATCGCCCCCAGGATGCGCGGCCGCAACGACCAATCGAGCAGCCGGGACCACCAGCGACCGGCGGGGAGGTCAGTCTCGTCTGCGTGGGAGGACATGCGAGGGACTCGGGTAGCTACGTTCGCCAGAACGTGGGCTGCCTGCATAAGTGTTCGACCATTGTGAATTTGCCCCCTCCAGCCGCGCTCGCCAGAGAGCGGGCCCCCACGTTCTGGCGAACGTAGCGACTCTGCATCTGCGCGCATCGGCAGTTCCGGTTCCAGACTTGAGTCGCGATCAACCAGCCCGGCGCATTTCATGCGGAACAGGTTGTCCCTGTCGATCCTGCCGAAGAGTCTGATCGCGATGAGAGGCGGTGATCGCTCGACGGCACACCGTCTCGCACAGCTGAGCGAACGTCAGCCCCATTTGCGCCGCCGACTTGGGTGCCAGACTGTGGTCGGTGAGGCCGGGGATGGTATTGACTTCCAGCACCCAGGGCTGGCCGCGGGGGTCGACGCGCAAGTCAACGCGGGACAGGCTGGTGACACCGAGGGACTGGACCGCTCGCCGGGCGGTGTCTTGAATGAGATCCCGATGACTGCGGGACACATCCTCGGGGAACTCGTAAGCGGTGTCCTCGCGCAGGTACTTGGCTTCGTAGTCGAAGAATGCCTGCGAAGTTCCGATGCGAATCGGCGGCAGCACCTCATCATCGAGTAATGGCACCGTCCATTCCTCGCCTGCGATGGCGACCTCGATCAGCCCCTGTGAGTCAAAAGCCAGCGCGGCCGTGATGGCTGCGGCGAGTTCGCTCGGAGTGTTGGCAAAACGAATACCGAGACTGGAGCCTTGGCGGTCCGGCTTCACCACGACCGGGAACCCGAGTCGCGCTCCCCTCGCCACGCCATCGCTCACTGGCTCGCCCGCCCGAAATGATACGGCGTCAGGGGTGGGAACTCCGCAGGCGATGAACCTTGCCTTGGCCGCCGTCTTGCTGAATGCCAGGGCCGAAGCCTCGGGGTGGCTACCCGTGTACGGCAGCCTGATCGCCTCCAACTGAGCCTGCACGCCTCCGTCCTCGCCGTACCGACCGTGGAGTGCCACGAACGCGACATCCAGTCCGGATGCCTCCACCCCGGTCAACTGTTCCTCACGGGGATCGAACGAGGTCACGCGATGACCGATCGACTCCAGAGCCAGAGCCACCGCCCGGCCGCTGCGCAAGCTGATCTCCCTCTCCGCAGATGGCCCCCCGGAAAGTACGAGAACCCGGAGTAATCCGGCGGGTCTGGATTCCAACGACAAGACAGCCTCCCTGCTGCGGTGCATGTGCCAAACCGCGATTGTTCGCCGGTTCGCTCAATCCGGTCAAGAGGAACACCAGAGACACACTCCCGGACAACAGCTCCCTACCGTTTCGCCATCGCTTGGTTCCAGAGTACGATTCCGCATTCGGAGTTCATTCGCCATCCGTCATCCTTCGCAGAATCGAGTCCATCGTGAGAGTCTGGTTCCTGTTCGTTCTGGCATTCCTCCTGCAGTTCACTCCGCTGGTGAGAGGCGTCGAGATCTCCCCCGAGGGGCAGGTCACGTTTCATGTCACATCTCTACAAGAGGCCAAGACGGTGGAGTTGCAAGCTCAGTGGTCGAAGGACCGCATCCCGTTGTCGGTCGAGAAGCCGGGGTCTTGGAGCGTGACGGTCGACTCGGTTCCGGCGGGCGTGTGGGAGTATCACTTCGTGATCGACGGAGTCTCGGTGATCGACCCCACGAACCCGCTGATCAAACCGCAGCGAAAACCGAACAGCAGCATCCTGCACATCCCCGGCTCGCCGCCGAATGCGTGGGACTGGCGCGATGTGCCGCATGGCACCGTGCATCAACACGCCTACCAGTCGAAGGCTCTGAGCCGTCGCCGGGACATGCTGGTGTACACTCCGCCGGGTTATGAGCAGGCCACCGACCGCAAGTTTCCTCTGCTCGTGTTGCAACACGGCTCGGGCGATCAGCACGATACCTGGGTCCAGCATGGCAAGGCCCACTGGATCCTCGACAATCTGATTGCGGACGGGAAAGCGGTCCCGATGCTGATCGTGATGATCGATGGCCACCCTCTCGGACAGGTGTCTCGTGAGGCGAAAGACGCTGACAAGCTCGACGCGTTGGCGGCATTCGAACGCGAGTTGTTCGAGGATGCCCTGCCACTGGTCGAGGCGACCTACCGCGTGGAGTCCGCTGCGGAGAAGCGGGCGCTGGCGGGCCTGAGCATGGGGGGCGCGCAGACTCTGGGAGTCGGGTTGCCGCATGCGGACCGGTTCGGCTGGCTGGGGTGCTTCAGCGGGGCGATGCCCGCCGGGGATCGGATGCAGAAGGCTCTCGACGACCAGGACACGCTCAACTCCCGGTTGAAGCTGTTCTGGATCGGCTGTGGAGAGGGGGATTTTCTTCTCCCACAGAACACCGAGTTGATCGCCTTGCTGAAAGAGAAGGGAGTCAGCCACGAGTGGCACCTGACGGTGGGTAATCATTCGTGGCCGGTGTGGCGGGGTTACTTGACCGAGTTTGCCCCGCGGTTGTTCCGCTGAATCCTCTGAGGCAGGCGGTTGCAAATTGTCTCCCCGCCACCCCGCTTGTCGGGGAGGTTCCCGCGCTTGGGTACTACAGTTTATCCAAGCCAAGACTGTGAACCGCCTCTGTCACCCGACGCGTCAGCGAGGACGCCCACTGAAACGGCTCCCGCCCTGGCCGGGACTCCTGACGAGTATCGCACTCTCGGAGAACGTGACATCGCCTCCGCCCTCGCTGACGCGTCGGGTGACAGGGGGCAGGGCCTGCGGTTCGCCCATTCCCATTTTCCATCAATCCTCACCGATCGATTGCCCTCCGACTCGACATCTCTGTACTTTAGAGGCATGAACTGCGGTTCGCGTTCCTCTTCTCCCGCACTTGGAGTCTGGACCATGTCTCTGCTCGACCAGTATCGCCAGAACATCACCCGTCGCTACCTCTTCAGTCAGGGGTCGCACGTTCTCGGGACGGCCGCCCTCGCCAGTCTGATGGGCGGGGCGTTCACGGGCTCAGCGGCGGCGAAAGAGGGAACTGGGGCTCTTGGCCACACGGGGGCGGTGGCTCCGCACTTCGCCCCCAAGGCCAAGCGGGTGATCTATCTGCACATGGTCGGTGGACCGCCCCAGATGGACCTGTTTGATTACAAACCGGTCATGAACGACTATTACGATAAAGATTTGCCCGAGTCCGTCCGCATGGGGCAGCGGCTGACGACGATGACCTCGGGGCAGAAGCGGTTCCCGATCGCGCCGTCGAAGTTCAAGTTCTCCCAGCATGGCCCGAATGGCATGTGGCTCAGCGAACTCTTGCCGTGGAAGGCCAAGGCGGCGGGCGACATGGCCTTCATCCGTTCGATGCACACGGAGGCGATCAACCACGAACCGGCCATCAGCTTCATGCAGACCGGCAACCAAGTGACCGGCCGGCCCTGCCTGGGCGCGTGGGCGTCGTACGGTCTGGGGTCGATGAACGACAACCTGCCCACGTTCGTCGTGATGGTCGCCAAGCCGACGAACACCGAACAGGTGCAGGCCATCTCCGCCCGGCTGTGGAACTCGGGCTATCTGTCGGGCGAACACGCAGCTGTGGCACTGCGGTCCGCGGGCGACCCGATCCTGTATATCAACAACCCGCAGGGGGTCTCGACCGATATCCGTCGTAAGACGCTGGATGGCCTGCGGCAGCTCAACGAGATCACTGCCGAGCAACTCGGCGACCCGGAGACGCGCACACGGATTCAGCAGTACGAGTTGGCGTTCCGGATGCAGTCGAGCGTGCCGGAGTTGACCGACCTGTCGCAGGAGTCCGAGGCGACGTACAACCTCTATGGCGAGGCGGCGAAGAAGCCCGGCACGTTCGCGAACACGATTCTGCTCGCCCGGCGGATGATGGAGCGCGGCGTGCGGTTCGTGCAGATCTACCACAACAACTGGGACACGCACGGCAACGTGGCCGGTCGCCTGCCGGACCAGTGCCGCGATGTCGACCAGCCCTGCCACGGGTTGATTCAGGACTTGAAGTCGCGGGGGATGTTCGACGACACGCTGATCATTTGGGGCGGCGAATTCGGTCGCACGATCTACTCGCAAGGCGGCTTGTCGAAAGAGAACTACGGTCGCGACCACCACCCGCGCTGCTTCACGATGTGGATGGCGGGCGGCGGCACCAAGGCCGGGACGGTGTACGGAGAGACCGACGACTTCTCGTACAACATCGCCAAAGACCCCGTCAGCGTCCATGACTTCCACGCGACTGTATTGCACCTGCTGGGGTACGATCACGAGCGGTTCACGTACTCGCACCAGGGACTGGAGAATCGACTCACGGGGGTGGAGCCAGCGAAGGTCATCCAGGAATTGCTCGCGTAGCACACACCACAAAGCCCAGGGGTTGCAACCCCTGGGCTTTCTTCGTTCAGTAGAGAGATGCGTCGCCATGAGCCATGCTCGACCACTTCGATATCGCATGGCGGCACTCTGTTGCGGATTCCTGTTCACTCTCGCCACATTCGCCGACGACGGAGCCGAGTACCTGACTCGCATCAAACCGGTTCTCAAGGATCGCTGTTACGCCTGCCACGGGGCTTTGAAGCAGGAGGCCAACCTGCGGCTCGATACGGCAGCATCGGCGATCCAGGGCGGAGACGACGGAGCCGCCATCAAGCCCGGTGATGTGGCAGCCAGTCCCGTGATGGCACGCATCACATCGACCGACCTGGCGGTCCGCATGCCGCCGGAAGGCGAGCCGCTCAAGCCCGACCAGATCGAGGCCATTCGCCAGTGGATTGCCAGCGGAGCCAAAGGGCCGGTCACCGAAAAACCCGAGGTCGATCCCCGCGAGCACTGGGCCTTCAAGACGCCGATTCGCCCGCCGGTGCCAGTCGTCGCGAACGTCGAGTGGAATCACCATCCGATCGATGCCTTCATCGCCGCCAGGCACGCGGAGCAGGGCCTGACCCCGCAACCATTGGCCGACAAGCGGGTCTGGCTGCGGCGGGTGTCGCTCGACTTGATCGGCCTGCCCCCGACTCGCGAGGAACAAGAAACGTTCCTCGCGGATCAGTCACCGGCAGCGTTCGATACCGTGGTCACGCGACTCCTCAACAGCCCCCACTACGGCGAGCGCTGGGGTCGCCACTGGATGGACATCTGGCGGTACAGCGATTGGTGGGGACTGGGGGCCGAGGTCCGCAATTCGCAGAAGCACATCTGGCATTGGCGCGACTGGATCATCGAGTCGCTCAACGCCGACAAGGGGTACGACCAGATGCTCCGCGAGATGCTGGCCGCCGACGAACTCTACCCGACTGACCTCGACAAGCTGAGGGGGAGCGGGTTCCTGGCCCGGCAGTATTTCAAGTTCAACCGCACGAGCTGGCTCGATGAGACGGTCGAGCATACGTCGAAGGCGATGCTCGGCCTGACGTTCAACTGCTGCAAATGCCACGACCACAAGTACGACCCGCTCTCGCATGTGAATTACTACCAGATGCGGGCGATCTTCGAACCGTATCAAGTGCGGACCGACGCGGTGCCCGGAGTGATTGATTTCGAGCAGGATGGCATCCCGAGACCGTTCGACTGCCACCTTGATGCCCAGACGTTTGTGCATCTGCGCGGGGACGATCGCAACCCCGACAAATCGCGGGTGATCGAACCGGCCATTCCGGAGTTCTTGTCGTGGGGCGAGTGGAAGTTCGAGGCGGTGTCATTGCCCGTCGAGGCGTATCTGCCCGGATCGCGCTCGTACGTCATCCAGAGCCATCGGAAGGTCGCCGAAGACCGTGTGACCACTGCCAAGACCGCCATCGATGTCGAACGGAAGAAGCTGGCCCAGGCGATCCAGAAGGCCGCCGAGAAGCCGACTGTGCCGGTGACGGAAGCCGAGCCCCAGCTCCTCGCCAGTGACCGCTTCGCCGAGCCGAAGCCCGACCTGTGGGAGCCACGTGAGGGCGAGTGGGCCTACGAGAACGGCAAGCTCAAGCAGTCCCAGGTTGGAGCGACTCGCACAGCGCTGCGGCTCAAGACACCTCCGCCGACCGACTTCGAGGCCCGACTGAAATACACACCGACCGGCGGTGTGATGTGGAAGTCGGTCGGGATCACCTTCGATGTCCAGGCCTCGGGTCACGAAGTTCTGGCCTACCTGAGCAGCTACGAGGGCGGACCGAAGTCGCAGGTCGCCTACAAACAGGGAGCCGACTACGCCTACCCCGCCGACGGGACGCAGGCTCGCCAGATCGACCTCCACCAGCCGCACGAGATGATCCTCCGCGTGCGCGGGACACTCGTGAATGTGACCGTGGATGGGGAGCCATCGATCGCCTATCGCCTCCCGATTCCCCGTCAACCGGGACCGCTCGAACTGATTACGTTTGATGCTCAAGCCGAGTTCGTGTCGTTCGAACTGCGCGAGTTGTTGCCGTCGTTCCCACTGGTCGAGGCCAAGTCCGTACCGAACACGCCGGACGTGGAGGTGCCCGTCGAGCAGGCTCAACTCGCAGTGCAGATCGCCGAGAAGGCACTCATCACCGCCGAGGCTCAACTCGCCTCGCTCCACGCCCGCGCCGCTGCTGACCAAGCCCGCGCTCAACAGCCGCCGTCCTCGAATGTCACCGACCTCTCGAAGGCTGCGGCACTCGCCGAGAAGCGAGTGGCAACTGCTCAAGCGGATGAAGACTTGAGCCGCGCGGAACTCGCGTGGAAGCAGGCGACCCACGAGCAGAAGGCCGACCGCGAAGGCAAACTCACCGCCGCGAAG
>JAYTWO010000635.1:0-18386 GCA_043743415.1 Planctomycetota bacterium | reverse complement strand
GCGTGTGTAAAGACCACGCCCGAAAATGCTCTAACTCTTCGACTTTCAACATTCACCGAGCCTTGAACAGCATCTCCGGAAACGAGCCCATCCCCGCCGTGTATAGGGCGACCCAGCGTCTGAGAATTCGTGAAACCAGGGGCATCTCCCATGCCCCTGGGTTTCTTGTTGGGGGGGGGGGGGGCTGAGATGCTGTCCGGCACCGGCCCGCAAGTTTCTTGATACGCGACGAAACCGAAGTGGAATTCAATTACAAGTCCACTGAGTGGAAATCCGAGCGATCCTCAATAATCGGAGAAATTCCTGATTGACTTGTTCGCTCACACCGATAAAAATGTACAGAGGTGTTCACCTCATTTTTCATGTTCCCTGTTTGGAGAGTCCCGTGAGTCCTCAAAGGCGTCGGCGTGCGTTTACGTTGATCGAGTTGCTGGTGGTGATCGCCATCATCGCTGTGTTGATTGCTCTGTTGCTGCCCGCTGTGCAGCAGGCCCGCGAAGCGGCCCGGCGCTCAGCGTGCAAGAACAACATGAAGCAGTTGGGGCTGGCCGTGCATAACTACCATGAATCGCATGGGATGTTGCCTCCGGGGGCCATCTGGTTCGGAACCGGCGGTCCTTCTGCGGGGACTCCCAATCAGGATTTGCCCAGCACCAATGGAGACTCTCTGTACAGCAACTTCAACTACAGCGCCAACTGGGTGATGTTGTTGCTCCCCGCCATCGAGCAAGCCCAACTCTACAACTTGTACCAGCCTAATCAGGTCTTGGTGCGTCAGAACGGCACGGCGACCGACTCTAACAATCGGGTCGTAAGAGCAAACGTCAACACGATGCTGTGCCCTTCAGATTCCTACAACGAGTTCATGTTCAAACGCCCAGGCATCGGCGATGTCGAAATGTCTCGTGGCAACTATGGGGGAGTTCTGGGCCGCGAACTCGCTCCTTACGCGAACGGGAACCATGACGACCGCTGGGTGGCCCTGCCATTGGCTCAACGGGGGGCCTTCGGGTATGGCCGCTCCGCAGTGCTTCGCGATTTCCAGGATGGAACGTCCAACACGGCGATGTTGTGGGAAATACGAACCGGGCTCTTCCCCACCGATTCACGTGGCGTCTGGTCGATGGGACGGATCGGGTCCTCGTTGGTCGGCGGTTGCGATCAAGTGGGCGACTGCAACGGCATCAATGACGGCGACAACGATGCCCCCGATATTCACGGGTGCCATGACAACGTTCCCGGTCGAGCAGCTCTGATGATTCAACTGGGAATGGGGTGTCACCAGAATGCGGATTACCAAGCCACTCCCCAGAGCCAGCATGTGGGGGGTGCCCATGCCTGCCTCGCGGATGGATCGGTTCGATTTGTGAGCCAACTCTTCGACTTCAACATCCACCGGGCCTTGAACAGCATCTCCGGTCGCGAGACCATCCCCGCCGTGTACTGAAGTCTTCAGGCGTCAGCCACTGACCACTGTCGATTCTCCAACCCAGGGACATCCGGGATGCCCCTGGGTTTTCTCTTGTGGCACATGGTGCCGCCTGTTCAGGAAATCATTTCCCCGCCAGTGGGGCTTGTCCTCGTGACTCCCGCGCTGGTGCGCCACGGGAGCGCACCAGCGCGGGAACCACCCCGACCAGCAGGGTGGCGGGGAGTCTCTTTTCGACCGCCTGACTCAGTACGATCTGCGACCGCTCGATCAACATTCCCCGCAACCGGAGTCCGATCCTGATGAACTTGACTCGTCGTTGGTGGCTGAAATTGACCACTCTCTTGTTCGGCACCGCGCCGTGGAGACCGGTGTCAGCGGAGGAAGTGACTGCGAAACCGATGCCAGCGGGGGCCCCGTTCGGCACCGAGTTCCCGAACCTCGATTCCCTCGCCACCGGCGAATGGTGGAAACGCCCCCCGCCGAAGGGACCGAACCCGCCGCCTGTGATGGATGTGCCGCGCAGCGAGGTCGTCGCGTTTGCCCTCTACACGCACGAGCGCGGGATGCTCAAGCTGTCCGCTCAGCTCTATCCGCTCAAGCCGGATGAGGACCGCGAGGTGCGGTTGGAGTTTCAGCGCAATGACCAGTGGGGCGAGGTGGCTCGCGTGGAGGTCACGCTGCCCGGATGGAGCGCCCACTTCCGTGTCACCGAGTGGGACTCCACGCAATCGGTCCCGTACCGCGTGCGGCATGGCGAGGCGGCGCTATTCGAGGGCCTCATCCGCCGCGACCCGGTCGACAAGGACACGCTCGTCATTGCCAACATGTCGTGCAACTCCAGCCGCACGACCGGCCTGCGTCCCGAGATCATTGAGAACCTCAAGCGGCAAGACCCGGACCTGCTGTTCTTCGCGGGGGACCAGACCTATCGCCACACCGAACACACAGCGGGGTGGATCGAGTTCGGGCTTCAGTTTCGAGAGGTCATCAAAGACCGCCCGACGATCACGATCCCGGATGACCACGATGTCGGGCACCCGAACCTGTGGGGGGAAAACGGCAAGCTGTCGCACGACCGTCAAGGGATGTCCGACGGCGGGTACTTCTTCCCCGTCGAGTACGTCAACATGGTCCAGCGGCAACAGTCATGGCACCTGCCCGACCCGGTCGACCCGGCTCCCGTCGAGCGCGAGATCACCGTCTACTTCACACGGATGCGAGTCGGCGGGATCGACTTGGCGATCCTCGAAGACCGCAAGTTCAAGTCGGGACCGCAAGGGAAGATTCCCAAGATGGGGCCGCGACCCGACCATATCAATGATCCGAGCTATGACCCCAAGACCATCGACCTGCCGGGGTTGGAACTGCTCGGGGAACGCCAACTGAAATTCCTCCGCGAGTGGGGCCAGGACTGGACTGGGGCGGAGATGAAAGCCGTCCTCTCGCAGACCGCGTTCTGCGGGGCGGTCCACATGCACGGAGGCGTCAACGACCGGCTGCTGGCCGATCTCGACTGCAACGGCTGGCCGCAGACCGGTCGGAACAAGGCCCTCGTGGAGATTCGCAAAGCACGGGCGGTGCATCTGTGCGGGGATCAGCATCTGGCCGTCGTCGTCAAGCACGGCATCGACGAGTTCGGCGACGGCCCGTACGGATTCACCAGCCCAGCCCTCGTCAACACGATCTATGGCCGCTGGTGGCACCCGCTCGATGAGAAGGCCGGGCCGAACCCAGTCGAAGGGAGTCCGCTGCCGTGGACCGGCGATTTCAAGGACGGCCTCGGCAACCGCATCTCAATGCTGGCCTACGCCAATCCGCCAAAGATCGCCGACGAGCAGCAACGGGCCGACGGGTACGGCATCGTGCGGTTCCAGCGATCGACGCGGAAGATCACCTTCGAATGCTGGCCGAGGTTTGCGGACTCTCAAGACGGCGACCAAGCCCAATTCCCCGGCTGGCCGATCACGGTCACGCAGTCCGCCAACGATGGGCGGAAGGCAACGGCGTGGTTGCCGGAGCTGCACTTCGAGGGTGGGGAATCCCCGGTGGTGCAAATCATCGCCGCAGCCACGGACGAGATCCTGTATACCGTGCGAGTCCAGGGAGCCAAGTTTCAACCGCCGGTGTTCGCTCCCGGGCAGTACACCGTGAAGGTCGGTCGAAATCGGCCCGATGGCCCGGAGTTAAACGGTCTCCATGCCGGGGAGCGGGACGCAGTGGGGATGAGAGTGATTCCCCTGTGACCGCGTGCCACCCCGATCTGCTGATCAGGGTGGGGGCACGGAAAAGAGGCAGAGGGGGCAGGGGGTCAGCAGGTCTCTTTGATTGGCCAGTTGGAGGAAACAAAGAGACCTGCCCCTCTGCCCCTTCCCTGCCCCCGGATGGCCTTCTCCCCTCGACACTCCTGAAACCTGCACGTATCATTTTCTCATGAGCCAGACGCTGCAATACCTGACCGACGAGCACGGCGAGAGAACCGCTGTGGTGCTTCCCATCACCGACTACGAGAAGCTCTTGGAAGACTTGGACGACCTCGCAGCCGTGGCCGAGCGACGTGATGAGCCGGTCATTTCGCACTCGCAGTTTGTCGCCGATTTGAGACGCGATGGAACCCTTTGAAATCCAGTGGCGAGCCTCCACGAAGAAGGACTTGCGAAAGCTCCCGCTGCCGGAAGTCGCACGAATTGTGGCCGCTGTCGAGCAGCTGGCCCAAGAGCCTCATCCTCACGGCTCCGAAAAACTGACTGGTTCCGAGTCCACTGATCGCATCCGTATTGGCGACTATCGCGTCGTGTACGAGGTGCTGAGTGAGCGGAAGATCGTGGAGGTGCAGCGTGTCCGGCACCGCAAAGATGTCTATCGGCCATGAACCCACCCGAAAGCAAATGGGGGGATATGGCCGAGCGACGGCGTCGCTTAGGCACGGCTTTGAGCGTGTGGGGTGTAGAACAAGTGGGGTGTAGAACAACACGAGGCGATGGAGAACAAGTTCGCCTTTCAATCCCTCTTTGCGTCTCCCATATCTTCAAAGCGACGGCTGGACCACCTCGCGAAAGCGCCATTCGCGATGCCTCTGACCCCGCCACACTTTTGAATCTGGGGCAGACAAAGAGAGGCAAACCTGTTACGAAACGCGGTGGGGTTTTCGGTGAACGGCGTCTGTGTGGGGGCCGGGCCGGAGATCGCTGTGTCTTCCCGAAAGCAAAGAGTGCCATGGGTGTCCCGGTTTCGCAGATGTGGACGGTTGCCAAGTACGTGCTGGGTCAGCGGCTGCGTGGGGTCAAACGCTATCCGCTGGTGCTGATGCTGGAGCCGCTGTTTCGCTGCAATCTGGCGTGTGCGGGTTGCGGGAAGATTCAGTATCCGGGGGAGATCCTCAAGCAGAATCTGACCCCGGAGCAGTGCTTCGCAGCGGTCGACGAATGCGGGGCTCCGATCGTCTCGATCCCCGGCGGGGAGCCGCTGCTACATCCGGACATAGACGGGATCGTGCGCGGGCTGGTGGCGCGCAAGAAGTATGTGTACCTCTGCACGAATGCGATCTTGTTGGAGAAGCACCTGCACCGGTTCGAGCCGACGCAGTACCTTTCGTTCTCGGTCCACCTCGACGGGCCGAAACATGAACACGATGTCGCCGTCTGCCGCGAGGGGATCTACGACATCGCCATCTCGGCGATCAAAGCCGCCGTGGCCAAGGGGTTCCGCGTCACGACCAACACCACCCTCTACAACAACGCCGACCCCGAGCGGCTGCGGGAGATGTTCGACACGCTGACCGAAATCGGCGTCGAGGGGATGATGATCTCCCCCGGCTACCAGTACGAGAAGGCCCCCGACCAGGAGCATTTTCTCGTTCGCGAGCAGACCGAATCATTGTTCCGCCGTCTGCTGCACAAGACCAAGCGCAGCTGGGTCTTCAACCAGTCGCCGGTGTTTCTGGAGTTCCTGCGTGGGAACTACGAGTTGGAATGCACGCCGTGGGGCAACCCGACCTTTAACATCTTCGGGTGGCAGAAACCGTGCTATCTGATTCAGGAGGGGTACGTCTCCTCGTTCCAAGAGTTGATGTCGGACACGATCTGGGAGAACTACGGTCGCAAGAGCGGGAACAGCAAGTGCCAGGACTGCATGGTCCACTGCGGGTACGAACCGACAGCGGTGCATGAGACGTTTAATTCGTGGCGCGGGATTTGGGCCGCAGCCAGGACGACGCTGTTCGGGTTGAAGACGTTGCCGGAGTTGCCAGCCCCGAGCGTGCCCGCTTCGGTGCGGCTCAAGACGGAGCCGGAGCTGGTGCCGCTCAGCGGTTGGAAGAGTTCCGAGACCACCCAGACCTCCAGCAATCCATGACATCCAAGCCTCCCGCACAGAGCCACTCCCGCATCCGTAAGGACCATGCGTCAGAGACCGCCGAGGACTATGTCGAGGCCATCGCCAAGCTCATCGAAGAGCAGGGGCGCTGCCGCGTCGTCGACCTCGCTGCGCGGTTCGGCGTCAGTCATGTGACGGTGACTAAGACCGTGGCCCGACTGGCCAAAGAGGGGTTGGTCATGACCCAGCCGTATGGCCCCATGACGCTGACCGAGACGGGCAGCCACATGGCTATCGAGTCTCGGAATCGCCACGAGATTGTGTATCGGTTTTTATTGTCGATCGGCGTGTCGGCGGCCACAGCTGCGGATGATGCGGAAGGGATTGAGCATCATGTGAGCGTGGAGACGTTGAAGTGTTTCAAACGCTTCTTGGAGCAGTCGGGCGAGTGACGCAAAGTCGCTGATCGCTCCGCGATCAGAACGCGGTCCTACCAAACAGCGTACTCCCCATCCACGTCCTGATCGACGGAGCGATCAGCGACTTTGAGTCTGTTGTTGAGTCACGCCACGTGATCGGCAGATATCCGTTCTCGCTGATCGTGCATCGTCCTGCGACCGACTTTGGTATGGAGTGCCTCACAATCTCCGGTACAATCAACCACTCGATAGACCGTTGTGTCGACTCTGCTTCACTCACTCAGAAGTATTCCATGTCCGCGAGCATCTTGATTCAGGACGAACTGGAGATTCCAGCCGGGTTCGAGACACTCGACGAGTTCCGTCACTGGGCGGTCTCGGAAGAGTTCCCCGACACGGGCCGCATTGACTTCGTACACGGACGGGTAGAGATCGACATGAGTCCCGATAATCTTTTTTTTCACTCGGCCCCGAAAAGCGAGATTGGGCGAGTCATCGGCAACCGCCTGAAGTCCACAAACTTGGGGCAGGTGTTTGTCGACAAGTCACGAATCTCGGTCCCGCATGCCGAACTCAGTGTTGAACCAGACATCGTGTTCGTCTCCGACGCAGCCATCCTCTCCGGTCGAATCCAACTGGTGCCGACAGCTGGGGGGCAGCCGGGCAGCTACATCGAGTTCGAAGGTCCACCCGACTTGGTCGTCGAAGTTGTCAGCGACAGTTCGCGGACCAAGGACACGCAGCGACTCTTCACCGCCTACTACGAAGCAGGCGTCTTCGAGTATTGGTTGGTCGATGCCAGGGGGCCGCATCTGCAGTTCCAGATTTACATTCGCGGTGCCGACTGCTTCGTTCCGGCCCCAAACAACGCCGCCGGGTACCAATGTTCCCTCGTCTTGGGAGCGAGCTACCGTCTGGAGCGAAGCACCCGCAAGACCGGGCAATGGGACTATGAATTGATGGAAACGGTTGATCCGGAGTGACCCAAAGTCGCTGATCGCTCCGCGATCAGAACGCGGTCTGACCAAACAGCGTACTCCCCATCCACGTACTGATCGCGGAGCGATCAGCGACATTGCGGTTGCTGCTGGGTGACGCAGTGAATCGACCCCAGGCCCCAGACGAGGGCGGTGCAGTCGATGCCGACGACGCGGCGGGTGGGGAACAGGCTTTGGAGAATCTCGATCGCTTCAGCGTCTTGTTTCGGGGAGCGGTAGGTGGGGACGAGAACCACCGTGTTGGCGATCAGGAAGTTGGCATAGCTGGCGGGGAGACGAATCCCCTCGACGACCAGTGGATTGGGCATGGGGAGGTCGATGATCTGGATCGGCTGCCCGTCCTGATCGGTGGCCCCTTGGAGGCGTTCGCGGTTCTCGCGCAGGACGCGGTAGTTCACATCGTGGGGGTTGGTCTCGACGATGGTCACGATCGTGTCAGCGGAGACAAAGCGGGTCATGTCATCGACATGACCGTCGGTGTCGTCGCCCGCGATGCCGTCCCCCAACCAGATGAACTTGGAGACGTTCAGGTGCTGCGAGAGCCGCTGCTCGATTTGCACTTTCGACAGCGTCGGGTTGCGGTTCGGGTTCAGCAGGCACGCCTCGGTGGTGAGAATGGTGCCACAGCCGTTGACATCGATCGAGCCGCCTTCGAGGATCATGCCCGGCTTGAAGCAGGTCTCCTGGAACTCATCCGCGATCCGCGACGGAATCAGATTGTCCCGCTGGTAGTCTTCATACTTCACGCCCCAGGCGTTGTAGTCCCAATCGAGTACCGCCCGCTCGCGGACGCCGTTGACATCGCGCACCACGTAGATCGGCCCGTGGTCGCGGACCCAGGCATCGTTCGTCGGGTTGTAGTGAAACCGCACCGCGTCGAGGTTCACCTGCGCCGCATCGAGGAGGTACTTGACCCCCTTGGCCATCACCGGATTCGAGACGTTGATCCGCACCAACTCCGACTCAGCCAGATGCTTGGCGATCTCGACAAAAACGTACGGCACGTCCTCAAACGCCCCCGGCCACGTATCGCGCCGGTGCGGCCACGAGAGCCACGTGGCCTCGTGCGGCTCCCATTCGGCGGGCATGCGGTAACCGAGAGAAGCGGGGGAGGACATGGAGGGAGAGCTTGGGGCAGATTGCACATTCGGGTCATCAGAAAGCCCACCGGTTGCAACCGGTGGGCTTTGGTCTTGTCAACCAGCGAGACGGTCTTACTTCACTGACCACTGTTGACTGAAAACTGACCACTTCTCCGGTCACACCTGTTCCGACGGCGGGGCGATCTGCACCTGCATCGAACTCAGCAGCTTAGTGATCTGGGCTTCCTTCTGGTCGATGAAGAACACGTTCTCCAGAATGATCGGGCGGTGCTGAGGACCGGGATTTAGGATGAGGCGACCCGACTTGAGCAGCATGTACTCGAAGATGTCCTTGATCTCTTTGTCGATCTTGAGTGAGCTAGTCGGCAGCCGCTCCAGATCGCTGAGGAAACCGTGGTGGTGCAGCAGTTCGTTCTGCCGCACTTCCCAATAATCGAACTTGGAGTTGATCTTCACACCCGCGTAGATGGCCAGCATCGACGCGATGTAGCAGTAATAAAACATCGCATTGGCCCGGGGATGCAGCTTCTTGATGAGGTTCGTCAAGAACGGGATCAGGTCGGGCTTGTACGTACTCAGCAGCATCACGCCGAGGAACAGAGCGGCTGCGAAGAAGGCCAATGTCAGGCTGGTGGTGCGGGGGAAGTCGAACGAGATAATCACCAGATTCAATGTCAGGGTGAGCAGAAAGGCCGCCGCCGCGATCGTCGGGCCGTCGATGATCGGTGCCGCAGCGAGGGTCGGGGCCTTCGCTTGATCATCCACTGCCGGAGCCGCCACCACCACAGAGGCTTGAATCGACTCTTCCATCACGGTATTGCCCCACAAGTGCATATATAGACCCGCCAGCACGGCGATCAGCAACGAGGGGTACAGGAAGACCACCTTGGGGTAGGAGACGAGAATGACTCCACGCATGGGCTTCTCGGCGGAGGGGGCTGTGGACATATCGACCTCGTGGTGCGGGGACTCAGTGCCAGGATCAAGGATGGGGGTCAGGTGCGGTCCGTGGGAGCGAACACTGGGTCACTCCCAGCGATGGCCCCTTCGCGTAGCATAACGTCGAAGACGCTTCGGGAGATCACCGCGAGAACGGATTTTCTCGAACCCGACTGCGATTCGGTCCATCTTCGCAGAGTTCGGTTGTGGGAGTCCTGCCTTTAGGCTGCCTCTGAGTTCGCTGTGTGTGCATCAGAAAAGTAGGCAGCTATTGCACTCGGCGCGAAAAGATTCAAAGGGTGGGCCGCAGATGAACACAGATGAACGCAGATGAATAGGCACTGCTGCGAGAGGATATCGCCCCGATTCCTTTCTGATCTGAGTTCATCTGAGTTCATCTGCGGCTCACCACCTCCGAGTTTTCTCTCGGTCCAGTCACTGCCATCCGTCTGCGCAGAGTGCCAGAATCGAATCGACCTGCCGCCTCCGTGGCGTTTTTTTTCAACGACCTACTTTTCTGACGCACACACGAGTTCGCTCGCACCTCGGCCAGTGCCTTGTCAATGCTAAGAATTGGGATTGAGCCAAGCTAGCCTGGGAGGCGAACCCCAAAATCATGCCTTAACGGGGCAGAGGCAGCCTGAAGGCTGGACTCCAACGCCCCATTAGGAAGTCGCCCGTCTTTGGCGGTTGAAGACTTGCAGAGCGGGCTTCGGTGTCCCATCGGCGCGCAGGACTCCCGAGTGCGGGTAGCGATGGGCCAGCGAGTCTCCGAATGAATTGAGAAACACCCCGGTCACAGCGGGCTTGGCCGCGATCATCGGCACGAACTCGTCCAGCCAGGCCGTTTGGGCTTCCTCGCTCCAGTTCATCCGCCAAGTCCCAGGCTTCACCTCGCAATTGCCGTACGCCGCTGGATCGGGACCGATCCCCGATGGGCAGGCGAGTACGACGTGCAATTGAATCCCCAGCATACTCCACTGATCGATGAGGCGCGAAACCGCCAGCCGCGTGCGGGTGAGCGATCCTGGCGGTCCATAGCCCATCGCAATTTCCAGCGTGACCCCCGAGAGACCCAAATGCGAGCGGAGCAGGGCGTCGACCAACTGAAATGGCGAGAGCCGGTGCTGCCCCTGGGCGAGGTATTCGCCCCACGGCTGACCGACGCGGACGAAGAACTGGGCATCGCTATCAGTGCGGAGTGCGGTCTCCATCGCTCGGGCGATGACCGCCAGTCGGTGCTCTTCGGAGAGTGACAAAGCTCCGCCGAGATTGCCATAGGCGGCCACCTCCCAAGTGCGGATGCGTCCGGTGTAGCGGTTGATCGCGGTCTCGACGAAGTCGCACACGAAGCTGGGGAGATTCAGAATGTCTCCCGCCCACGGAGCCAGCCACTTCGGCAGCCCGCCCGGCGAAAAGTCGAGCAGCGGCCCACCAATGATCGCCATGCGGGGGTCAACGCATTTTTCCATGAGGTGGTCCAGCAACTCCCACTGGTAGTTCCCCTCTTCGGGCTCGATCCACCGCCATTCGATGGGCACTCGCGCGGAGCTAAAGGTGCCGACGAACTCGTTGCGGGCTTGGAGAGCCGTCGCGTCGAGAGTACACCCCAGAAGTGACGGAGCGGCAGCGACGTTGGAGCGATTTCCCGAGGCCCGCTGCAAGACGTAGCTCTCCACGAGAATGTCGGAGGCACATAGAGTTTGCTTTAACCCGGACAGCACGATCGGATTGCTGATGGCCGGTTCGTTCTGGGAACCGCTGGCCGCCGCGAGGAGCTGGAACGCTTGCCGTTGAATGGTGCGGTACCGATCGGGGATGCTCATGCGGGCCATTTCCCAGGCGAACGCCTGCTCCCGGACCTCCCCCAGCGCGCCTCTGAGTAATTCGACTCCCAGGTGATAGGGTTTTTCCCGCTCGGGCAACGAGGTCGTCGAGAGGACCATCTGTCCGTAATCCGGGAGATTCACGGCGATGTGTGAGGTCGCGCTCTCGGAACTCTGACGAAACAGATTCAGCACGCCGTCCCGCACTTCCGGGCGTGTCACATGCACGCGGCCATCGGCCCCAGTGATATACGCATGGGTGACCGGACCCGAGGGAATCAGGCTGGGCGGTTCGACGCGAAAACGGAGGACGCCCATGCGATCCCTGACAGAGGTTTCAAACCGACACCGGACGCAGCACACCTGACGGGCTGGGTTTCGTAACCAGTTCCATGTGCCGGAGTGTATTCATGTCCATGCAGTCCAGCAACACACGGCCATATTCCCGTTCAGCCGCGACGCGGAGTCTTCGTCGCGGAGCGTTCCCGTTCAACCACCCGTCCCGTGGGCAGCCAACAGCAGTGATTCCTGGAGGCGGATGGCCACCCGTTCGGGATCTTCCGCTCCACAGATTTCACGGCTGACGGCAATCCTGTGTGCTCCCGCAGCCAGCACGGACTCGATATTTTCCAGACCGATCCCGCCAATCGCGAATGCGGGAAGTGACACTTCGCTCGCCACCTGCCGCACATATTCCAGCCCCGCGAACTCCTCAAAACTCTTCGTGCGAGACGAGAACACCGGCCCCACTCCCAGGTAATCCGCCCCGTCGAGGACCGCCTGTTCGGCCTGCCCGATCGCATGTGTCGAGACGCCCACCAACTTGTTCCCGCCGATGATCTGGCGAGCCTCGTGAACCGTCAAATCACCCTGTCCCACATGGACACCATCCGCATCGGCCAGGCACGCCAGATCGGGGCGATCATTCACAATGAATAACGCCCCCGCCTCGGCAGTCCAGTCGCGAATCCATTTCGCGAGTTCGAGAAACCGCCGGTCGGGCATCCCCTTCTCTCGCAGCTGAACCACATCCACGCCACCCCGCAGCGCAGCCTTGACGACCGGGCCAGCTCCCTGTGGACAGTGGCTGTCGGTCAGAAGGAGATACAGGCGGCAGTCCCGCAACCGCTCGATCGCCCCCTGGGTCGCGCACAGCGCCTTTTCAATCGTATAGAAACGGTATCGCAGCGCCCCGATCCCCGAAGCTGCGGTGGCATCAATGGTCTTCCCGTACTCTTCCAGGGTGCGGAGAGCTTCCTGCACCCGCTTCATGTTGGCGAGTGCGACCGACCAGACCGAGGGCCGGGCCATCTCGAAGGCGGTGTGGATCGAGGTGCCCACGTCATGCTCGGTATCGCGTGCCCGGACTGCGTCGTCGAGGTGCAGTCGTGACAGCAGGGGGACCAAAGCGTGCCGCGTCTCCTTGATCTGTCGCGACAAATAAGCATCGTTGAGGATCATCCGCGCGTAGTCCTCGACCACTCGCAGCCCCTCTCGGCAGCGATTCGCCGAGGCATCCAGAATGCGGGCCACGGAGACTGACTCGCTGCGCAGCACCGGGGCCGCGCGGAGTTGAATATCGGATTCGAGCGGCGTGGTGATCTCGGTGATTGGCAGTTGGAGTCTGGCTCGCAGTGCCCCCAGATCGACGCTGAGTTGTTCCAGCACGTCGCGGAACAGAGCGTCATCCAGTCCGGCCAGCAGCAGATGCTCGGTGCGAATCTCGGCGGCCATCCCCTCGTGGGCCACGATCTGCCGGGCATTGTGCAAGTATTCCCGCAGCGGCCAAATCGGAACCTCGGTGTTCTTGAACACCACTGCCACATTCAGCATCTGCTCCGCAGTGACTCCCACCCCGGTCAACAGATCGTGCGCCCGGCTCTCATCGGCCCACAGGGCTTCGAGGACATCAAACGCCGAGCAGGACACTTTGGTCGTCAGGCGATCGATCACCCGTTGAGCGCCGGGAGACAGTAATGAGGTCGACATTGTCGTGTCAGTCCCGTGGGATAGGCTTCCAGCCTGTCATGCTTTCTGGCAACTCCGACAGGCTGGAAGCCTATTCCACGACTCGCATCCCCCTCAAAGTGGCCGCTCGGGGACTCGAACCCCGACACCTTTCGGCACCAGATCCTAAGTCGAAGAGCGGATTCACCGCTGTTCCTTTTGCCTCAACAGCTTACGTTCACCGTCTGAACTTGGTCGCACCACATTTGCACAAGCGTGAACGTTATCGGCTTCCTTGGCTCGCTGCAAACGTCTCACATCTCAGCCATCTCCCGGTTCCAGTCCTCATCGGTGAGCAGTTCATCAGGATCAGCTACAGCTTCAGCTACCGGCTCGCTGATCTTCTTTGCAACCACAAAAGATGACACGATGGATTGATTCCTTTTGATGAACTCTTCAATCGCTGGCGTCAGCTTCGATTCGAATTCGAGAGTAACCCACACCTCTCCTCTCTCTCTCACCTCGAATTCGATTTCGTTGGCGTTCTTCCACTCAAACACATCGACAGCCGTTGCCGGGGTCACTCCTCCCGATGGTTGAACCGTGTTCTCGGACCGGGAATCAGGAATTAGGGTATCAGGAAGAGAGGTCTTGAATCTCACTGCCGGATAGAGCGTGGTCGATTGTCGCTTTTCATAGACGGGTACTGCGATGATCTCACCTCTTGTGATGAGGCTCTTCAGTGCTGCCTCAAACTTTGCCCCGGTGTTTGGACCGTGACCAAAACTCAACCGAACTTCGGTTTTATTCACTCCGGGCTTCTTGTTGACGAATTCGAGAATCTTGTTTTGGATCGAATCAGGATCATCGAACAACAGCTTGGCACTCTGATCGCAGTAGTCCCAGACGGCTAACGCCGCATTCAGATGATCGACTTCGATTGTCGAAGACCCGTCAAGAAGAGCATAGAGGAGCGACAGTCGGACAACTTGAGCCTCTGCCCTTGCTGTCATCGCATCCCAGACGCCACACTTCTCAGCTCCCAGGATCGGATAGACCTTTTTCCACAAGAGGGAACACTCTGTTGAACGGGTCATCCGTTCTATCTTCTTGGCGATGTCAAAGGCTTCTGTAATCTTCTTTTGAAGATGGGAGAGGTCACAGTCACCACCATCAGGCAAGAGCTTTGAGCGACGCACCGCAGTCCACAAAAACCGATTCCCAAAACCATTGTGTGCATCAACTTCTTTGAGAGTCTTCTTCAACTCTTCTTCGGTGATATGGGCAGTGATCCCGATGTGTACATCGGTTGCAGAGAGTTCATTCACTCTTGTCAGCACACTAATATTGCCCGCGTCCCAGGCATCTCTCAAGATTGCTGAAAGCGTATTGCCCTCACGCCTCATCACCGACAAACATCGACTGAATTCGGATTCGATGATCCAAAGTCTTTTGTCTTTGATGCCGGGTCTTCCCGGAGACTCATCCCTCACCCTGTTGATAAGCCCTTCCCCAGTCGACAATCCTGAATCTCGGGAACAACTGATCCCCGCCATCAACTCCAATACTCTCCCTTGGCTTGTCCCTTTTCTTGCTCTTGAGCTTCTTCCCACGATTACCGAGAAAAGGTTGGCGTGATGCTTGGTTCCCTCAACTAGGAAGTGAGGACTCCTTCCTACAGCCACTCCAAATGATGTCAAAAACATCATCAGAATCGAAGCGGGATCAGCTTCAGTGATCGGGTCCAGGGTTCGAAGAATCTCGCCAACCAACCCGTGGTAGGCTTCTCCTGAAATAACAGGGTATCCATCACCAATCGTTTCGGAGTCGATCTCAGTTGTATCGGTTGCACCCTCAGTCGAATCCTCAGTCGATTGTTGAGGGACTCCGATCTTCTTTCGAGCGTCCTTGATCTTCTTCCGCAGTTCTTTTTCTGACCATGCTGGATCGCATCGCTGATTCCAATCACTCATCGAATCAAACAGGTCGTCCTCAGAGACTTCCGGGAACAATTCCACGAGTCGGCAGCAAGTCGAGAACGTCGTTCCCTGTCCTCCCGAACCTGAAATTGCTGGTGGGGTCTTTTCGAAATAGAGGACTACACGGTCTTCAATAGTCCTTGCCCGCTCCACTTTCTCAACCTTGCGATTTGGAATCAGGTCAAGCAACCAATCCGGGGCAGGGAGTAGGGGACTATCTTGGGGTGACACCAGCCATTGATAATGATTCCCGCTTTTGTGATTCGACGGCGGCAGCAGCACATACCCTCCCGTTGTCCGAATATCCAAACCGGGCAAGAACTTCACCCGATTCGTTTTCCCGTCCCATCTGGGATCATGGGCAAAAAGGTATTGACTTCCGACACCGCTGCCGGTTTGTTGCTTCACGGTATTCGGGAACGACCCGTATCTCTCCTCTAGCTCTTTGAGGGTCTTCAACCCCTCTTCCCCGTCTACATCCAACACCGATACGCCTGATACTTTCCCGGTTGCCAATCCAATATTGACCCCTTCATATTTCCCCGAAAACCATTGTTTGAGAGTCTCGGAATCAGAAGTCGCATCCTTGAAGCCATGCGGGGTTAAAGGATGCTTTCCTTGGTCGCAGTCGACCTTACCGCAGCTACAGCTGCCATTCTCAATACAGTGGACTGGAAATACCTTCCAGCCCAGCTTCACAAACTCTTCCACGATCTGCAATTTTTGACTACAATTAGCATACATATATCACCTGCTCAAACAGATACAACAAAAGACCGACAAAGCCCAGCAAGAACCGATCTAGCTGGGTTTTTGTCTGTCTATCCTCTTAGGCACAAGGCGTAAAGGTCTCCAATTTCCCCTCTTCTCCAACAATACACTGATATTGTTTTCCAATACAGGCGTCAGGATCGACTTGACATTCGCTGGGAGGCTTGCCCGCTAAGGCGCACAACCATTTGCCGGACCGGTTATTCATGGTTGGCGTCTGAGCGGGATTGCCACCGAACCCGCTTAGAGTCTTTCCGGACGCCATTTTGAAGGTCCATAGATACGAGTTTCCGATTTTGGTGTCTCTGACCTCTCTCCCCATAAATGTAGCTAAATACACCCCCGGCTTCGGTCGCTCAAAGGCACTACACTGCACAGTTTCTAACATCGCTTCTCCTCTTCCTCAAAAGACCTATTCCGATACCTTTCCTGAAGACACAAGTCTACTGGATCGGGTTATCGGCTCTCTGCAATCAGTTGCAGGCTACTGTTGCCGCCAACCGTCCTGCCCAGTGGTTGCCGCTGCGCGGCAACCGTCCTTACCAATACTCGTTTGCGACTCGATATAGGATTTCAAAGCGCCTTCTTCAATCCGCAATTGACCCCCTACTCTTACTCCCGCCAAGTCCCCCTTTTCCACCAGCGCCCGGACAGTTTGTCCGGTAATGTTCAAATATTTCGCTACGTCTTTCGTCTTCAGATAACTCACTTTTTGCTCCCTTGTTTGGTTTCATCGCCTTCGATTTGAAGGTCTCTTCTTATTGTAGTCTTCTCGCTTTCCCTTTTCAAGCCTTTTTCTTTAGAAAAACCAAAAGATTCTTGAATTCTCTCTTTTCTTGCTGTACAGCAACAAATTGGTGAAGCTATCTCGAACCCTAAATCCCTAATTCCTGATTCCCGGGTACACGATGGGAATTTGGTCCAAAAAACCTACGGATCGTCGGTGCGGTCTCCGTGCGCCTGACTTCTCCAACTATTGACCCCCTATGCCGGGGTTACTGTTGACTACAGAGGGATATATGGGGGGAGGGGGTATTGGGTTACTCATACCTCCTCTCTCATCTATCTCTATATCCAATATCCAATATCCAATATCCTATATCCTATATCCTATATCCTATATCCTATATCCTATATCCTATATCCTATATCCTATATCCAATATCCAATATCCTATATCAAATATCCTATATCCAATATCCTCTCTCATCTATCTCTATATCCTATATCATATATCCTATATCACAACTCTTACAACTGTAACCAACTGTAGCTATACCTTAAGACTTGAGGGAAGCACCCTTAGTAACCCACCCCCTCCTCCTCTCTCTCCTCCCCCCCTCTCTCATCTCCCCTCTCTCATCTCCTGACACCGGGAATCAGGAATTAGGGGTATCAGGGTAACCAATCCTTTATCCTCTGACCGGGAATCAGGAATTAGGGGTATCAGCTATCCTCTATCCCATCTCCTGACACCGGGAATCAGGAATTAGGGGGATTAGGGATTTAGGCGCACAAGGCGAGACAGAACCTAAATCCCTAATTCCTGATTCCCGGTCATCGGATTGAATCAACAGCCCCCCGAAGATCGTCAACATCGAGTTGCGTATACACGTTCATCGTCAGATTGATGTCTGAGTGTCGAGCCAATCGCTGTGCCTTGCCGGGGTGAACTCCAGCTTTCGCCAAGTTCGTGATGAAGGTATATCGCAAGCTGTGGAAGTCCAGGACGCGTCCCTGATCGTCCTTGATGGCGATTCCAGCCCTTCGAAGGTCACGTGAAAAGACCTTGCCGGGGATACGTTGCAGGATCAAAGGACCGGGGAAGAGGAGAGAGGTAGAGGGGAATGGGTTACTCTCGAATCTCTTCTTGAGAAGTTCCAACAACTTCTCGTGAATCGGCAACGATGCTTTCTTCCGGTTCTTGGTATTCGATGCTTCGACGAAGACAGTTCTCGTTTCCAAGTCGAATGAAGAGAACCTCAAGGAAGCAATCTCAATCGACCGCAGACCCGTATACAAGGCAATGGAATAGAGCAGAACCCTATCTGTCGGGTTCAGCTTCCAGTTCGTTCCACGGTACGTTTTGCGGCTATTGGCAGTGGAATCTATCAATCGCTTCACTTCATCTTCAGTCATTGCCCTACGGACTCTTCTACGGTCAGTCTGAGCGTTCAGCTTCCGAAGGTTGCAGAACACATCTTCCGTTGTTCTCTTGTCCTGCCACATGAAGCGAGTGAAACTCTTGATCGCTGTCAGGTAATGGTTTGAAGTCGCCACACTCAATGGCTTCTTCGCACGCTTCCGCCAAGAAGCCAGCGTGTTCAGCATCTTTCCCCCGTCCAAGTCGCTGATTGTCTTCACCTTTCCAGCGTCAATCAGCTTCTGAATCGAAGAAATCGTTGTCTTGATGTGTTGTGGAACATTGTTCTTCGCTTCCATATGCGTCTGGAAGGCTTCCAGATGCTCCTGAATCGACTTCTCCTGTTGTTCTTGAATCTTGGTGAAGCCCGTTGAACGTCGTTCGTCTTCAGTGCGCTGGATCTTCTTCAAGAGGGCAAAGGAAGTGTCCTGATCTTCGGTCAGGGGAACTTGACGCTTCTTGCCTTCGTAGGTCTTCACGGTTCCATACCATCGTTTCGAGAACAAGGTACGGGGTTC
>JAYTWO010000634.1:0-4377 GCA_043743415.1 Planctomycetota bacterium | reverse complement strand
GACCCAGCTTTCATCAAGTGAGGTGTTCTTGCAATCCCCGCTGTGCAGCGGGACGGCGTACGACGGCACTCCGGCCAGGAGTACCTTGTCGATCGCCTTCTCTAATACGTTGAGGCAGGCGACCCCCAGAATCCCGTCGATGTATCCTTCGACAATGATCTTGAGAACGATCGGCGACCCTTCGGCGACCAGCACCTTGTATCCGAGCTGCTCCGCTCGGACCTTGTAGTCGGCGATGGAACAGGCCCCGCACTTCTCGCAGTCGAGCCCGAACTGGTCGTACTCCGCCGGACAGCCTTCCGCATGTTTCAAGCAGTGCGGCAACAGCAACATCCGGCGCTCGAACGGCACCGCCATGAACTGCCGCTTCCAGAACGCATTCCCCAGCAGCACCATCGCGAAACCGAGGAATTTTTCGGGCAGGCTCTCTTCGGCCAGAAACTTCCGTCCGAGTTGTTCGAGGTCGTCGCGGGCGAAGGCGTGGTTGCGGTCGACCGATAGCATGAAGCGGTCGGCAACGGCGTTAATGTGATTGCGCTGGGCCAGCGATTCGGGAACGGCTTTGAGGTGGCTGGTGCTGCGACGGGCCTTTTTCACCGGGGCGGGATCGTCGTCGACTTCAGTCGGGTCAGCGGCAGGCATGGCAGGCTCCAAAACGGCAGCCTGCGACGTTCCGTGCGAGTACCTCTCGTCGAGACCGACGTGGGGAGCGGCATTGTCCAAGACTGACTCCTCTCGAATCCGCACAATCCGGCGGTGGATAACCACCGAACTGCCGGTTTCTCGACTGAGACCCGGCAGCAGTGATCCACCACGCACACTCGCGACTTGGTACGCTCACTCGAACGCCCATTCGCCACCACAGGAGTGCATTCGTCCTGAACACGGGTTCATGGCTGATGAGCCCGCACTCGGTTTCGAACGACGCTTCAGGTTACAGAGTTTCATCTTCGATTGCATCTCTTCATTGGGACGAGTTTGGCCTCGTACCCGATTGTAGGCGAGCAGCCCGTGGAAAGTGTTCCGCCAGACTTCCGAAGTCTCGGAAGACTTCGGAAGTCTTTTGGGTACGCCACAGCCTCCGCCCTCGCTGACGCAGCGGGTTGCTGACAATCGGCCACCCCACCCTTGCGAGTTGGTCGCCAGTGTCGTATGAAGTCGTCCGCATGCGTCCGGACCGAACCCTCCCGGTGAGATTCGGCTCCGTGGACGCTTCACTCCGTTCTGAGGACTCCCCCATGATTCGTGTCTGGACTTGCCTGGCAGCTTGCGTCTGCCTGTCGAACATTGGTTATGCCGCTGACCGCGTGGCCTATGACACGGTGGAAGCTGCGTCGAAAGACGCGGACTTTAAGGTGCAGGGCGAATACGCTGCTGAAGGCACCGGTGTGCAAGTCATCGCCCTCGGCGAAGGGAAGTTTCGTGCGGTCAAGTACACCGGCGGTCTGCCGGGTGCGGGTTGGGATCTGAAGACGCAGTCGGCTGAAGAGGGCGATGCTGCTCAGGTGGCTGAGATCACCAAGGATCTCAAGCGGGTCGAGCGCAAGAGTCCAACCCTCGGTGCCAAGCCGCCGGAAGGGGCGATCGTCCTGTTCGATGGGACCGAAGAGAGCCTCAAGGCTCACTGGAAGCCGGGAGCGAAGAAGAACGACGCGGGCCTGTTGATGGAAGGCTGTACGACCACCGACGAGATGCAGGACTTCACGATTCACTTCGAGTTCATCCTGCCGTTCATGCCGAACTCGCGCGGCCAGCAGCGGGCCAACAGCGGGTTCTACCTGCAAGGCCGGTACGAGTGCCAGATCCTCGATTCGTTCGGGCTGGACGGTCTCGACAACGAGTGTGGCGGGGTCTACACCGTCGTGCGTCCGGACGTGAATATGTGCCTGCCTCCGCTGGCGTGGCAGACCTATGACGTGGACTTCACAGCCGCCAAGTTCGAAGGCGACAAGAAGACCGCCAACGCCAAGATGCTGTTCAAGCACAACGGCGTGGTGATCCACGACCGCGAGCTGGCCAAGATGACCCCCGGCGGAACGCTCAACACCGAGTCGGCTGTGCCGGGACCGCTGCACCTGCAGAACCACGGCGATCCGGTGCGTTTCCGGAATATCTGGATCGTGAAGAAGTAAATCGACCGTCGCAGAATTCGTGAGAATTCTGCCGAACTCCCAGGAGTTCGGCGGCTGCGGTGAGTTGTGTTACCATGCGGGACCGAAGTGCTGGGTGAATCCACCTGCTCTTCGGTCCCCTCTCATTCGGACATTCCCCCATGGCACGATTGTTTCTGGTGTCGCTTGCGCTTGGACTCCTCGGACAGGTCTGGGCTGTCTCTCAAGACACGCCTGCTGCCACGCCTGCTGTGGGGTCTGCGGCTCCGACCACCTGGCAATACCCGCTCGACGCAGCCGTGGGAGCCGACGGAACTTACTACATTGCCGACCGCAAGCTGCCGGGGATCTGGAAGCTGAAGGATGGTGAGAACACGGTACTGTATCAGGGCCAGAAGCAGTTTCGCACGCCGCTGAATGCGGTGCGGTGTGTGCATGTGGCCGCCGATGGGACGCTGTACGCCGGGGACTCAGCCACGCGCGAGGTGTACTCGGTCTCCCCGACGGGAGAGGTCAAGGCCCTCACCAACGGGTCGATCGGGATTCCCACTGCAATCGCGGTCGTCGATGGCACCGTGTACGTGACCGATCTGGAACTCCAGCGAATCTGGAAGTTCCCCGCTGCCGGTTTGCCGATCACACAACAGCCGACCGAGTTTGCTGTCGGCGGCGGCTGTCGCGGACTGTTCGTGGATGACAAGGGGTTCATCTGGGTCTTGTCGTCACTGGCCCCTCAGCTGCGAAAGTACACCGGCGATGGGAAGTTCGAGCCGGTGGTGAGCGATCTGGTGTTCGACTTCCCGCATCAGGTCTGCGTGACCAGCGACGGAACTGCCTACGTCACCGATGGCTATGGGAAAGCGATCTGGAAGATCGCTCCGGGAGGCAAGCCCGAAAAGTGGGTCAGCGGTGAACCGTTCGTGAACCCGATCGGCATCCGCCCGCAAGGAGCCAACTTCATCGTGTGCGACTCGCGAGCGAATGCGCTGTTCAAAGTCACGCCGGACGGCAAGGTCGAGAAGCTCTTTGGCGGCTCACCAAACCCGCTGCCCGTGGCCCCGACGACGGCGGCACCGAAGTTGTGATCGGTGACGCGGGGGAGCGCTCCGCTTCGAAGACTTCGCGTCGCGGCTAAACGGACGGGGTACTAGACGGGCGTTCGGGTGAAGTTGCTCTTTTCAGGAACGGCCCCGGTGGTTCACAATCCCGGTCCCGTACCCCGCTCCTTGCCCCACGGCCCGGACACGTTCTGAACATGGATGTCGAAACCGCAAACAAGCCCGGCTTGTTGCCCCGCATGCTGGCTGGCATCACGCGGATGGTGATCGCGCGGCCGTGGGTCACGCTGGCCTGGGTGGCGGTGTCTTGCGTCGTGTGCGTGGGCTGGTCGGTGGCGTTCTTGAAGTTCAAGACCGACCGCTCGGACTTGATTGACCATCGCGCCGACTTTCATCAGCGCTGGCTCAAGTTCGCGGAGGAGTTCGGCGAGTCGTCCGACGCCATCGTCGTCGTCGAGTCCTCGAATCCCCAAGCCATCCGCGCGGCCCTCGACGACATCGGCGCTCGCCTGGAAAGCGAGCCCGACAGCTTCACCCGCGTGCAGTGGAAGTTCGATCCGGGAGTCCTGCGGGCCAAGGGGCTGCAATTTCTGCCACCGCCGGTGTTGGCAGATGCGGTCACTCAATTGAGAAACTACGCCCCGATCTTGAAGTCGGGACGGTGGGATCTCGTGAGTCTCTCCGGGTATGCAGAGCGGTTGGCCATCCACTTGAGTGACGCTGTCAAGCGGAAGGATCAGCGGGCGGCACAGGCCGACCTCCAGCATTCCGCCCGCCTCGCCGAAAGCCTGGCCGGGTTCATTCAAGACCCACTGTCGTTCCAGTCCCCCTGGCCCGAGGTGATCCCGGCCCAGGCGGGCGGTGAGATGGCCCAGATGCAGGTGCATTACAACCTCAATGACCGGGGGACGATGGGGTTCGTGCTGGCCGTGCCGACTCGCCATGACGAGGATTTCTCCGGCGGGTCGCCGTCGCTCCAGCGGCTGCGAGCCATCATTGAGGAGAGCCGGGCTGACCATCCCGACGTGACGCTCGGACTGACGGGCATCCCGGTCCTCGAAGCGGACGAAATGGCCAAGTCTCAGGAGGACATGCTGCTGGCCTCGATCCTCTCGTTTGTGGGCGTGGCGGTGCTGATGATCCTCGGCTTCCGCAGCCTGCGCCATCCGCTGATCTCGCAGGTGATGCTGGTCGTGGGTATGTGCTGG
>JAYTWO010000633.1:0-3750 GCA_043743415.1 Planctomycetota bacterium | reverse complement strand
CCGCCACCGAACTCCGCCTTGTCCTCGTCACTCCCGAAACGACGCTGCTCGATCAGAACGTGCGTTCGGTCCAGTTGCCGCTGTTTGACGGCTCGATGGGTCTGCTGCCGGGGCGGGCTCCGGTGGTGGGGCGCCTCGGTCGTGGGGAGCTGAAGTTCGAGGCGGGTGGGGCTTCAAAGAGTTTCTTTATCGATGGCGGATTCTTGCAGGTGAAGGGGTCGATTGTCACCCTCCTGACCAACCGCGCCATCGCCGTCGAGAACATCGACGCAGCGGCCGCCCAGCGGGCGCTCGACACTGCGATGGCCATGCCCGCCGGGTCCGATGAGCAGTTCGCTGCCAAGCAGGCCGCCGATGAAGCGGCTCGCCGAATGCTGAAGCTCAAGCGAGGCTAATGTGGAGAGGCACATGGGAGATGCTTCCAGCCTGTCATGATTCACTGCGCTGATTGGCAGGGAAGCCTTCTTCCGCGGGGTTAATGCTTGCGGTGAGCCTCGCGCTCTCGCAGCTCGGCCAGGCGGACTTGCCATTCGGGGAGTTTCCAGATTCCCAGGACGCCGGATTGAGCGACTCGCTCCGTGTCCTCGAACAGACGCCGCCGGTCACTCCGAATCGGAAAGCTGACGATGGCAGGGCTGAGGCCGGTTTCGATCAATCGCTGGTTGAGCAGCGAACCGTCATCGAGATAGACATAAGCCAGTACGCGGCGGTAGTTGTCCAGGCGCTCCCGGTCATACTCGAGTGTCACCAATCGCTGGTCTACCAGCGATCGAGTGTACTCGTAAGCCTCGGAGCCAAAAGGCTCGGCCGAGTGGTTCGGATGCTTTGTCTCCGGAGTGTTGACGCCCAGCAGCCGCACTCGAAAGCCCCCTTCGAGTAAGAGGGTGTCGCCATCAATGGCCCGGACCACTCGGAGCGGCACTCCCGCGGGGGGAAGGGTGTCCACAGATCGTGCTGTCACCACGCGCCAAATGATCAGCAACGTGGCGATGACGCTCAGCAGAAAGGCCGCCGAAGGCCAGCGGCGACGCACACGGGGTCGATCCACTCGGGCGAGTGCGCTCATGTTCCGGGCCGATCGACAGGCTCACTCAATTCGGACTGATGTTGAATCGCTGGCGAGTCTCGCGACCCAGCGGATCCTTCTCGAAGCGACGAGTGCAGGGCATGCACAGATCGAGCTTCATCGTCTTGACCTTCGGCTCCGGCAACTGAAACTCGGAGGTCGAATCCATCTGCGAGATCTCCTCGGAGATGCTGTGCAGATGGTCTTGATCGAGGTCCGCCTCGGTCAACAGTTCATCGTTCTCATGCAGACGTACCTCGATATTCACCGAATATCGCTGGGCTCCAAGGACGCGCCCACATTGGTCGCAGGTGTATTGAATCATGTAAGTGTCCTTGATTCCCGGGGGAAGGGAACGGGGTGTCCACGCACCGAAGAGAATCGGAACGCAGAGGAGTTGATGCCATGGCAGTCCGTCGCCGCAGGTCTCGTGACGGTCGATTCCCCAAGAGGAACGCACATCCTGCGAGAGATTGATTTAACCAGAAAGTCTCTCGCGAGTGAAGGGCTGCCCGCTCGTTTTGTCAGTCTGGCGAAACCCCTCCGCGCCCCCTGCTTTGGACTTGCGAAGTCGAACCGCAGTGCCTCCGAGTGGGCATCAGTTCTCGTGCCGTGCGACAGAGCCCAGCCACTCGACAAGTCCTGCGTCAGAACTCAGGGATTGGGTTGGAGTTCAGGCATTAGAGAGGTTTCAAAATCAGTGTTCACCGATCCGGCCGATGAAACGGCAGTTCTGGAACACGTGTGTGCCTCACAAAAGTCGGCAGAAATTCACCACGGAGGCTTGGAGTGGCCTGCGGCCACAACCCAACGGTGAGGGGCGGCAAGAGTTGTCTTTTGGACAAAACAAAGGACGAAACAAAGGTGTCAAAAGGTGTCAGGAACGAATGGCACTGTCGTCGCCGGTTCTTACCGTGGTCGGCGCGGGGATTGGTCTTTGGCGGCGGGGATCATTTGTTATGATCGGTCCGGCCTCGGGTGGTCTTGCGTGTTTTGAGCCATCCTTGGTATGAATTCGTAAGCCCTCCTTGGGGAATCTGTGCCACAGAATCCAGGGAGGGTTTCTTCATGGCCAGTGTCTCCGATTTCTCGAATCGACGCAGCACCGATTTTCGGCGGGTGGTCGAGGGCTTCTTGTTGCGGCCGGGGTTGCCGTTCGCCGAGGTGCTCTCGGCGGAACGGGTCGAGCGCATCTTTAAGAAGCATGGCAACCTGTTCGGCGTGGGGCGGATTTATTCCACGGCGGTTGTGTTGTGGTCGTTTATTAGTCAGGTATTCAGAGACGGCAAGGAGGCATCGTGCCAGGCAGCTGTGGCGAGAATCGTGGTCTATAATCAGGAACATCACCAGGCGGCGCCGACTTCCGACACCGGTGATTATTGTCGGGCGCGGGCGAAGTTGTCGGAGGCCGCATTGCGGGACTTGACGACCGAGGTCGCGGCGGAACTCGAGGACCAGGCCGACGCGAAATGGCTGTGGAAAGGGCTGCACGCCAAGCTGGTCGACGGCTTCACATTCACCATGCCCGACACGCCCGCGTCGCAGGCGGCGTACCCTTCACCGAGGTCGCAGAAGCCGGGCGTCGGGCTGCCCATCGCGCGGTCGGCGGTGATTTTATCGCTGGCCACAGCCTGCGTGATGGGCTTGGCGATCGGCCCGTATTCCGGCAAGGAGACCGGCGAGACCGCACTGCTCCGCCAGCTCCTGGACTCATTCTGTGAGGGAGATGTCGCGGTGATGGATCGCTACTATTGTTCATTTATGATGATCGCGCTGCTGTTTAATAACAAGGTCGAAGTCTGCGCGAGAATGCATCAGAAACGGAGCGTCGACTTTCGTCGCGGGCAGCGGCTGGGCCAGCACGACCACCTCATTCACTGGACTCGCCCGAAGCAGCCGACCTGGATGGACGACGAGACCTATGCCAAGATTCCCGAGACGCTGGAACTCCGCGAGGTTCGCTTTTCGGTGTCGACGCCCGGCTCTCGCACCAGTACGATCACCGTCGCCACGACCCTGACTGACGCGAAGTTATACACAAAAGCCGACATCGCCCAGCTCTATGGTTTTCGCTGGAACTCAGAACTCGATATTCGCCATATTAAGACATCACTCAACCTCAATCATGCCCGCTGTCACTCGCCCGCGATGGTTCATAAAGAACTCTGGACTACGCTGCTGGGATATAATCTCATCCGCACCACGCTGGCAGCTGCGGCCTTATTACATCGACTGAAACCCCGCCAACTGAGCTTCACCAGCGCGTGCCAATACGTCCTCGCCGCGTGGCCCCGCTCGACCGCCCGCACCACGAACAATGCCGCAGACATCGCGATGTGCCGCCAACTGCTCGAACACCTCGCCCACTGCCAAGTCGCCGACCGCCCCCACCGCGTCGAACCCCGCGTCCTCAAACGCCGCAAACACGGCTACCCCCTCATGCAACAACCCCGCCCCACCCTCCAAGCTCAACTCCTCAAGGGCAAACCGATGAAGTGATAGAAGTTACAACCACGACAGTGCCATTCGTTCCTGACACCTTTTTCACCCTTTTTTTCACCCCCCTTTATTTCCCAATCGATATTGGTTCCTGACACCTTTGTTTCCACAATCGATATTGGTTCCTGACACCTTTGTTTCCACCCGATATTGGTTCCTGACACCTTTGTTTCCACCCGATATTG
>JAYTWO010000632.1:0-6744 GCA_043743415.1 Planctomycetota bacterium | reverse complement strand
CCGTCTTTTACAGGACGGACTGGAAGTCCGTCCTACGGCGAGAATCGGAACTGATTTTGGGTCTGTTCCTAAGCGCGTGTCCGACCCTGGCCGAGGGTTCTCGGCCAGGGTCGCTGCTCAAGTCCTTCACATGGACATCGGAGCCATGCCTCCGTAAATCCCGATGTCGTCAGGCATTTCGGAATCCCCCCAAATCGTCGGATGAACCAAAAAAAGTCTCCCGCCACCCCACTTGTCGGAGTGGTTCTCTGGCTTGTGCGCTACCGTATCGACAGCAAAAGCCAACGCAGGACCAGTGCCCCGTCAATGTGAAGACTATGAGTTGTGGGAAGCTCACCCTGGGAGGGCGAACCCCCAAACTCAGGCAGGTCGGACGCTTCACGCCGCCGCCCGATGCAGCGACCGCAACAACCGCTCGAACTCTTCGTTGTTACTAAATGGGATCAGGATTGTCCCGCTCTCCTTGGTCTTCAGCTTGATCTCGACCGCCGTCCCGAGCAGGTTTCGGAGTTGCTCTTCCAGCGAGGCGAGGTGTGGCGTGCGGTCGTTCTCGGCGCGGGCCTGTTCCATGGAGAGTACGTGTGGCTCTTCGGGGGAGTGACCGCTGTCCGAAGGGGCTGGTGCAGATTCGACAGAGACGGGGGCCGGTTCATGAGAAACCGGAGCGGACGCGAAGTCGGTCGTGGCGATTTCCTGACCGGAGTCTCCCACGCTGGCGGGCGGCGAGACCACGACCTCTGGCGCAACGACCGGCTCCACCACCGGGGCCGGTTTCTCCCGTCCCAGCATCTGCCGTACAGTGGACTCGACCTGGCGCACCGACAACTGCTCGGCCTGAATCCGACCACACAGGGCCAGTTGATCGGCCTCGGGCAGCGGCAGCAGCGCGCGAGCGTGCCCCGAACTGATCTTCCCGGACGAGAGCGCATTCCGCACCGGCTCGGGCAGTTCCAGCAGCCGCAGGATATTACTGACCGCCGAGCGGCTCATGCTCAGTTGCTTGCCGAGTTCCTCGATCGAGCAGTGGAAGTGATCGAGGTACTGCCGGAAGGCTTGGGCCTTTTCGATGTCGCTCAAGTCCTTGCGTTTGAGGTTCTCTTCCAGCGCGTAGTCGAATGCCGTCTGGTCGATGACATCGACCACGCGACAGGGGATCGTCGTCAACCCGGCCCGCTGCGAGGCCAGCCAGCGCCGCTCTCCGGCGATGAGCTGATACGCCCCACCGAACTCCCGGACGAGGATCGGCTGCAACACGCCGTGCTCGTGGATACTGTCGGACAGCTCGTTGAGATCCTCGGCGTTGAAGTCCTTGCGGGGCTGGAACGGATTGCGGCTGATCTCAGCCACGGGGATGTTGCGCAGTTCTGCGGTCGTGGACTCGGACTCGGAGAACGCGGGGCCGCTGCCCAGCATGGCACTCAATCCCCGACCCAAACGACGACGGGGAACATCAGCAGTGGACAGATCAGACATGAATCAAGCCTCCGGGAAACATCACAAGAGCCCAGCGCGTGAGCGGGACCATGCCCCCCTTATCTCGACCAGCAGGGGGGGAGGACTGTAGCGACAGTGATGCAGGAACCTTGCACAACGGTCAGGAGTGCGAGGTCAGAGAAACCGGTGAGGCCCGGCAAGCTGGAGGAACCCTACCCCCGCGCTTGTGAATTCCGATCGGGCCAACCGGGATTGCCTCAAGTCGTGAAGGTCCGAGACTGCGATCCCTGACTCCAGGCAATCGACCGTGTTCCACGGGCATCGCAGTGAGGCGAGCGGCAGATGTCACAATACCGTGGGATAGGCTTCCAGCCTGTCAATTGCCTGTCGAATGACAGGCTGGAAGCCTATCCCACGCGCCCCCAGAGTAACCCGCAGCCCACCCCCAATGTGATTGCCTGTCGAATGACAGGCTGGAAGCCTATCCCACGGGTAAAACACAAATGGCCGCTCGCCTTACAAGGCCACTTTGACCACAATCCCCGTCATGTCGTCCTGCTGGTGCTGACCCGCAGTAAATGTTCGTACGTCACGGAGCAGCGAGTGGAAGATGACCTCGGCGGAGGCGTCCATATTCGCAGCCACCGACTGCACGATGCCGGACTCTCCAAACATGACGTTGCACGGACTGAATGCCTCGCGAAATCCGTCTGTCAGGAACAGCAGGAGGTCTCCCGGTTCGAGGGGGATTTGCGAGGGAGCTTCGAAGCTGGAGTCCTCCATCACCCCGATGGGAAGTCCGCTGGCGGGAATGCGGTGTCTGACGTGTCCGTCGCGGCTGATGATGAGCAGACCTTCACCGGCCCCGCCGTAGGTGATGCTGAGCACACCCGGCTGCAGTCGCCCCAGCGAGAGGACTGCGAAGGGACCACGGAGATTGCGATTGCACACCATGCGGTTGCACGCGATCAGGATCTCATGCACCGGAGCCTGCCTTTCCGCGAGTGCTTCCATGTATGCGGCGATGGTCGCACTGAGGATGGCGGGGCCGAACCCTGTGCCACAGACATCTCCGACCACCAAACCCACCGAGCCATCCGGCCACTTCAAATAATCAAACCAGTCGCCACAGGTTTGTTTGGCCGGACGCGATCCCCCATAAATGTCGAACCCTGTTAAATGGGGATCGTCCGACGGCAGCAGCCCTTTCTGCACCAGGTGGGCAAAATGGATCTCGCGGTCGAAGTTGGTTCGATCGGTGACGTCGAGGGCCACACCGATCGTGCCCGCCACCTCGTGATCAGACAGGTACAGCGGATCGACCTTAATTTCAAACACGCGTTCCAGCCACTCGGCTTCATACGCGATGGACTGTCCTGCGAGGGCCGGGAGGTGCGACACGACAGCATCCGCCGCCTCGCCGGTCCCGCTCAGGAGTTGCTCCATGGTGTTGCCGACGAGCTGCTCTGGATCGAGATTCAGAGGCTTCAATCCCGCCCCGAGTACGCTCGTGATGGTCAGTTCGCGATCCGTGGTCCAGATGATCGCGGGGACACGACTGAGAACCTGTTGGAAATGATTGTCGCGATGGGCGAGTTCGTGATGAAACTGCTGCCGGTCGATGGCATACTGCAACACGCGCGCGATGGCCGAACCGGGAAAGGCCCCCTTGACCAGATAATCTTGCGCGCCGCTGCGGATCGCCTCGGTGGCCAACGTTTGATCATCGGTCGCCGTCATCACGACCACCGGCACTCCCCGAACCGCCCCCACGAGTTGGCGGCATGTGGCCAGCCCCTCACTGTCGGGCAACCACAGGTCCAACAACACGACATCAAACAGTGAGGCCACGAGCTGGTCGATCGCTTCGGCCAAGGAACCACTGAAGACCAGTTCGTGGTCGAAGCCTGCCACCTGACGTAGCGATTGAATCACAAACATGCGGTCCACGGGACTGTCTTCAACCAGTAAAATCCGCATGAGTGTCTCCGGTCGTGGCTTCCGGGAGTGCGGCTCGGAAGCCAGGGTTGGCCTGGGCTGGAATCAGCATACACTGAGCAGTCGATTTTCCAAGCCCCGATCACAAACGTGTCGTCCTCCAATCGTCCGCTGATGAATATGTTTTCGAGATTATTCAAAGTGATGTGCGACAGCTACCCGCCCATGTTAGATTACGAAAGTCGTCCTGATGACCGCTGAGGGGCTGTGACAGACGAGCGGCGACAGTCCCGGAATCGCCAGCGAGTGGACGGACTCGACCACCGATGCGGAGATAGGCGTGAGCAATGCCGAGGAACGTGCGGACTTTGATCGCATCGCCGGAGAGGCAGACTCCGGGGACCACCGGGAATTCGGGGGGCGCTTCTGGACGATGCGGCGTTTGAAAGCGGACTGGAGCGGCGAGACATTTCGGGGTACCGATTTGTTACACAACCAGCCGGTGGTCATTAAGACCGTGCGAGCCGAAGTCTTGTCGCCGGTCGCCCACATGCGATTGGAGCGGGAAGCGGCTCTCCTGCGTCCACTTCACGGTTCGCGTTTTCCCCTGTTCCTGGATCTGGGCCACGAGGGAGACCTGTTGTATCTGGTGATGCCCTGGATTCCGGGAGTGACGCTCCACGCCCGATTGAAACAGGGCCCGTTGTCCGTGCGCGAGGCGCTGGCCGTCAGCATCGACTTGTTCGCCACATTGCAGATGGCCCATGAGCATGGCGTGTTGCACCGGGACGTGAAGCCGACGAATGTCGTGGTGGAAGATGGCGAGCCGCTGACATGGGCCACGTTGATTGATTTCGGACTGGCGTTGAGCGACCGGCTCAACGTGTCGATTCGCGACCAGCCCGTGGAGGCGGTGCAGTATCTGTCTCCCGAGGGGGCGGGTCTGTTGGACCAGGACGTGGACGCGAGTTCCGATTTGTATTCGGCGGGCATCGTCCTGTACGAGTGCCTGGCCGGCCGACCGCCCTTTCAAGGAACCCATGTCGGTGAAGTCCTGCGTCAGCACCTGACGGTCCTGCCTCCCGATCTCCGCAGTCTGGGTGTGCCCGTGCCACGCGTGCTCGACGAGGTGCTTCAGCGATTGCTGCGAAAGGATCCGAGAGATCGTTATCGCTCCGCGGCCGCAGTGCTGGCGGATCTGCGGGCGATTGCCACTGGCCTGGACCAAGGCGTGGCCGAGCCGGATGTGGTGGTGGGACAGCACGATCGACGACAGACTTTGACCGAGCCCGCGTTTGTGGGGCGGAGCAGCGACCTCGGGATCCTCGATGTGCAGGTGGCACGCGTCCTGGCCGGTCACTGTGGATTGGTCCTGTTGGAGGCGGAATCCGGCGGTGGCAAGACGCGACTGTTAGTCGAACTGGCCGAACGCACTTCGCGCCGCAGCGTGTGGGTGCTGCGTGGTCAAGGCGTGGACCAGATGGCCCAGCGTCCGTTCCAGATTCTCGCGGGGATTACCGAGGAACTGTTGGCGACTGTGCGACGAGAGCCAGCGATCGAGGCCAGGCTACAGACACACTTGGCAGAGCAGCGAGATGCCGTGTGCGCGGTACTGCCGGAACTGCACGAGATGTTTGACTTGGAACATGTCGACCGACCGGGGCCCGAGGCGTTTGCGGAAGCCCGCACGTTGCAGGCACTGACCGCGTTGCTGGATGGGTTGGGAAGTCCGGACCGGCCCGCGCTGGTGCTGCTCGACGATTGCCAGTGGGCCGATCAGTTGACGCTGAAACTGCTGGGGCACTGGTGGCGTCGGATGGAACCCTCTCCCTCGGGGAGAGGGCAGGGTGAGGGGGGGATGGGTCGCCACGTGTTGATCGTGGCTGCGTTTCGTACGGAAGAGGTGCCAGTCGAGCATGTCTTGCGAACTCTGCATCCGTCGGCCCATTTGATTCTGGCTCCCTTCGGAGCGGCCAACGTGCAGCAACTGGCCGAATCGATGGCGGGACCGCTCCCCGCCGAGGCGTTGGCCGTCGTGCAGGAGCTGGGGCAAGGCAGCCCATTCATGGCCTCGGCGGTGTTGCGGGGACTGGTGGAATCGGGGGCGCTGGTGTCGGGGCCAGCCGGATGGCAAGTGGAACCGCTGGCATTGGCGGACATCTCGTCGTCGCGGCACGCTGCCGAGTTTCTGGCCCGTCGTCTCAAGCTCTTGCCCGCTCCGGTGGTGCGGTTGCTGACGGTCGGAGCCTTGCTGGGGAAAGAGTTCGATTTGCCGATCGCCGCCAGCTTGGCCCACCAGCTGTCCTCGGAGGCCATTGCAGCGCTCGACGAAGCCCGCCGCCGTCACCTCGTGTGGGTCAAGGCACTGGACGGGAAGTGCGTGTTTGTCCACGACAAGTTACGCGAGACGTTGCTCGACAACTTGTCTGCCGATGATCGCCGGGAGCTGCACCGTCAGGCAGCCCTGACTCTGGAGGCCCACGATGCCGAACGGCATTTCGAGTTGGCGTACCATTTCGATGCCGCTGGAGACAGTCCGCGTGCGCTGATCCATGCGTTAGCTGCAGCTGAACAGGCTCGGTCTCAGCACTCGCTGGAAACCGCCGAACAGCAGTATCGCATCGCCGAGCGCGGGGCTGCGAATGCCGAGCGGTCCGTGCGGTATCGCATCGCCGAAGGGTTGGGCGATGTGCTGATGCTGCGGGGGCGCTACGACGAAGCGGCCCGGCAGTTTGCTGCGGCTCGCGATCTGGCCGAGGGAGACATCGCCAAGGCGCAGATCGAGGGCAAGATCGGCGAAGTCGCCTTCAAACGCGGTGACGTGAAATCGGCCATGGAGGCATTTGAATATGCCCTCGCTCAGCTGGGTCACAAGGTGCCGCAATCTGCGGTGGTGTTCTATTGTCTGCTGGTGTGGGAAGTATTCCTGCAAGGTCTGCACACCCTGCTGCCGCGACTCTTCGTGGGCCGTCAAAAGATCGACGACCTGGCGGCTAAGAGACTCCTTGTCGTCCGGCTCCTGAATCGTTTGACTTACACGTATTGGTTCAAGCGCGGCCCCGTTCCCTGCTTGTGGGCGCACTTGCGGAGCATGAACCTAGCCGAGCAATATCCGCCGACGCGAGAGTTGGCGGATGTCTACTCGATTCATTCACCCGTCACGACCCTCCTCCCCAATTTCAGCCGGGGGAGTGCGTACGCTCAGAAGTCATTCGACATTTACAAGAAGCTGGGCGACCTGTGGGGACAAGGGCAATCCCGCGCGTTTCACGGCATGGTCTACTATGTGTCCGCACGCTACGAGGAGGGGCTCGGCAAGTTTCGCGAAGGCGTGCGACTTCTGGAACGGACGGGTGATCTCTGGGAAGTCAA
>JAYTWO010000631.1:0-8344 GCA_043743415.1 Planctomycetota bacterium | reverse complement strand
GTGATTTGCAGGCCGCGCCCGACGCCTTCGAGGTAGTCGCGGACGGTGTCGCCATGCAAGTTCGTCGCCAGTGCGGCCACAGCCTTGCCCATGTCCAGGGCGGCCCCTCCACCGAGGGCCAGCACGACATCACCGGGCACTCCCCCGCCCAGTTCGCGGAGTCGACACACCATCGCATCCACATCGTCTACCTCGGGCTCGCGGGAGAGGGTTCCTAGATCGAGGACCGATAGACCCGCAGCCCGGAGTGAGTCCTCGATGCGTTCCCCCATTCCCTCTGCGCGTAACGACCGCGACCCAGACAGCATGAATACACGCTGTCCCAGCCGCGCCGCCAACGGCCCAGCGTCCTTGGCTCGTCCCCAACCAAACACCACTTGGCGAGGCATTAACAGGTCGTACTTCATCTCGTGGCTCCCGGAGTGGTATTCTGATCCAGAGGTCAGAAGGATGCCATGCTGAAACCAAGTCGGGTCGCGATCCGTGTGTGCGTCCCCCACGTCGGTGATTCGAAACAGAGGGATTCACCACGGAGACACGGAGTGGGCTTCGCCCACAACCCGGAGTCCTCCGTTGTCAGTCGTCAGTGGTCAGTCAGAAAACCAAGTCTCCTCGACCCCCTCGGGGTCGCACATCACAGCCCAGGGTCGCGACGCTTTGGTCGCGCACCCTGGGACAAGGCTGCCGGACAGATCAGGCGAGCGCGAGATGAACTCAACAGACCAAGGATTTCTCCGTGCCTCCGTGTCTCTGTGGTGAACTCTGATTCCACGGGGAGATGGCTTGAACTGCGATAGAACGCGGGGACCAGCAATCGGCGAATGCACCTGGTTTTCCCCACCACCCAGTCAATGCGTTGACCGAGCTCTCGACACCGGATTCCAATATCAGAGTCAGGATTCTGACGATCTTTCCTCCTGCTTTGCGTACCGAATCTTGAGAATTCACCGTAACTTTACGCCGTCCGGGGTGTTCAATCCCTGCGGAGTGGTGGTTTTTGGGAGAGACAGAGTGAAGAAGAGCATTGTGGGCGGATTTTGTGGGCTTCTGGCCTGGGGCGTTTTTCTGTTCTCGGCCCCCCGGCTGTGGTCGCAAAATCCCGATGCACCGGGTGCGGAGAAGCCAGCTGATCCAGCTCCCCGGGGAGGAGTGCCCGCTGGCGGTCCAAGTGGTCCCGGTGGTGGTTTCCCCGGCGGGCCCGGAGGTTTCCAGTTCCCTCTGGATCCGGTGTCAGCGGCTCTCGACACGAATGGTGACCGCGAAATCTCGGCAGAGGAGATGGCCCAGGCTCCGGAGTTATTGCTCAAGCTTGATAAGAACAAAGACGGCAAGATCACCAGTGAAGAGGCGTTTCCCCCCCGCTCCTTTGGAAGGGGTTTCGGCGGCGGCGGTTTCGGTGGTCCCGGTGGCGGAGAAGAACGCAAGCTCCTGAAAGAGTTCGACAAAGATGGCAATGGCTACTTGACCCAGGAGGAGCGTGCCGAGGCTCGCAAGAAAGCCACCACGACCGGGGGCGGAGGCCGAGGCTTTGGTGGCGGACCTCCGGGCGGCGGGGGCATGGGTCGACGTGGCGGAGAGCCTCGCCAGCCGGGGGAGAAGCTGACTCCAGCGGACGTGAAGAGCTATCCCAAAGCGGATCTCTACGACCCGCAAGTACTGCGAACCGTGTTCATCCACTTCGAGAACGCCGACTGGGAAACCGAGCTGTCGGACCTGCACAACACCGATGTGGACGTTCCCGCGACGCTGATCGTTGACGGGAAGGAATACCCGAATGTCGGCGTTCATTTCCGGGGGATGTCGTCCTACATGATGGTCGGGGCCGGGTCGAAACGCTCGTTCAATCTGGCGATGGACCTCGCCGATCCCGACCAGAAGCTGTACGGGCACAAGACGCTGAATCTGCTGAACTCGAACGGCGATTCGTCGATGATGAGTTCGCTGCTCTACTCGCACATCGCTCGTGACTTCATCCCGGCTCCGCGGACGAACTTCGTCAAGGTCGTCATCAACAGCGAGAGCTGGGGCGTCTATGTAAATGTCCAGCAGTTCAACAAGGACTTTCTCAAGCAGAACTATCCTTCGACCAAAGGGGCCCGCTGGAAGGTCCGGGGCAATCCCGGTGCCGATGGCGGTCTTCGCTATGTGGGTGACAACATCCCGGAATATCGCAGCCGCTACCAAATCAAATCGACCGACGATGACCAGGCGTGGAAGGATCTGATCGCGCTGTGCAAGACCATCGACCAGACTCCGCCCGATCAGTTGGAGTCGGCCCTCGCTCCGATCTTGGATGTCGAGGGGGTACTCAAGTTCCTGGCCCTCGACTGTGCGCTGGTCAATAGCGATGGTTACTGGACTCGGTCGAGCGACTACAGTCTCTATGAGGACGAGACGGGCAAATTCCACATCATCCCGCACGACATGAACGAGGCGTTTCATAGCGGCGGGGGACCGGGCGGACCCGGCGGGCCTGGAGGTGGCTTTGGGCCTCCCGGTGGTGGTGGTCGAGATCGGGAACGCGCGGGACGAGACGAGCAACGCCCCGAGGGGAGGCCTCCGCCACGCGATGAAAACGGACCACCTCCGGAAGAAGGGGCAGGACCTCCCGAGGGTGGCCCCACCGGCGGCGGATTCGGACCACCGGGCGGCGGATTCGGTGGCCGACCCGGTGGAGGATTTGGCGGTGGCCCCGGTGGACCTGGCGGGATGAATCATGGCGGGGTCGACCTCGATCCGCTGATCGGTCTCGACGACGCCCGCAAACCGCTCCGCTCGAAGCTGCTCGCGGTCCCGAGCCTCAAGGCCAAGTACCTGGGCTACGTCCGTCAAATTGCCGAGAAGTCACTCGACTGGAACTCCATCGGGCCATTCATTGCCCAGCAACGCCAGCTGATCGAGAAAGAGGTCGCAGCTGACACGCGCCAGCTCGGTTCGCTCGCCGCCTTCCAAGCCGCGACCGACCCCGACTCCACCGGCGAAGGCGCGCACGGTCTGCGTCACTTCTTCGAGGCCCGACGGGCGTATCTACTGGCGAATAAGGATGTCGCCGCTGCCGCACCACTCGCTGCCGTCGGGCGTCCCACGGTGCCTGTTCCGGCGACAGAAACCATCGTCACCGGACTCGGGCCGCAGCTGACCAAGTCGGCTGCACCAGGAGCGAACTCACCGCGCGTCGTCATTAACGAATTGATGGCCGCGAACACCAAGACGGCCAAGAATCCGCAAGGCAAGTACGCCGACTGGGTGGAGATCCACAACCCGACGCAGGAGGCACTCGACCTGTCGGGCGTGTACGTGACCGACACCGATCGGTCGCCCCGCAAGTGGCAGTTTGCGAAGGGGACGGTCGTTCCGGCGGACGGGTATCTGGTCCTGTGGGCGGATTAAGATGGCAAGGCCACCAACGGGTTGCACCTGAACTTTAAGCTGTCGAGTCAGGGCGAGGACCTGTACCTTGTCGACAGCGACGAGCGCGGGAATGCGGTCCTCGATCACATCCGGTTCGAGAAGCAAACCGACGATGTTGCCTTCGGTCGCGATCCGCAACAGCCCGCCGAGTGGGTGCCAGTGTTCGCCACACCGGGGGACAAGAACCGGGTGAGCGAGTAAGGTTCGCGATCGGTCATCGCCTCCCTGTAGGACGGCCTTTCCAGGCCGTCTCGCGACGAGCGAGACGGAGAGACGGCCTGGAAAGGCCGTCCTACGGGGGAGGCTTCACTTGTCCGCTTGCCGAAAGGCTGCACGCGACTCATCTGCAGAGTCCGACCAGACCTGTCTCGAAGTCAGCTGGCCGCTTTCGGTAAGTCGAAGAGATGGATCGGCGAGCTGTTTCCGGGGTAGACACCCTCGCGTGCCTGGGACTTTTGCTGGCCGTAGGTGCCCGCGTTGGAGATCACGGCCAGGCGTTCTCCGCTCGGGTGCAGGGCGACGGAATGGCAGTTCGGCATCTGCTGGTCGCCGGTGAAGAACGGGGCCGGTTCGCCGGTGCGGTGGAAGAAGTAGCGACCGCGACCGGGTTGGCCGCTGCAGACACCGATCCAGTAGCCGTCGGGATGGAAGGCCAACTCGTGGACGAAGCCTTCGGTCTTCTCGCCAATCTGGAGCGTCTGGATCTCGGTGCCATCGGACCACTGGAAGAACTTCACGTGCGGTAGCGCCTCGACAAAGCCCCCCGTGGCTGGCTTCGCTCCGGCCACGGCCAGCGTCTGGCCCGCAGTGTCGAATGCCAGTACGCGCACGCCGCCGACATCCTGAATTTGCGACAACAGATAGAGCAGCGTCGCGTCGAACTGCCGCACGACTTTGCCTTCAGCCAAGTCCCACTGCTTGACGATCCCCTTGAGATCGCCCGACACCAGTGACTGGCCATCCGGATGAAACGCCAGCGAGTAGATGTCCTCACCCAAGCCCGCGAACTCCTGCAGCTGCTTGCCATCGACAGTCGACCACATGCGAATCACCTTGTCGAGACCGCATGTCGCCAACCGCTCGCCATCGGCACTGAGCGCGATCTGACGTATCCAGCCGTCATGCGCGCTTGGCACATTCCACGCGGGTTGCGGTGTCTCCCCGGCGAGTAACCACCCGATCAATCGGCCCCATGAATCGGCAGAAACCAATAACGGCTTCTGGGGGTGAAACACAATCTGCGTGACCCACCCGTCGTGCCCGCTGAGCGGCGGCAGTTCGGGAATGACCGGCAGAGGAGACTTGTTGTTGTTCGGTTTCGGGTCAGCCGGTTCCTCGACCGGAGGCTGGGGCTGACTGAAGTCCCAGCGGTGGATCTGGCCATCGCGACCAGCTGCGAACAGGAACTTTCCATCGGGGCTGAAGCGGATCGACGAGATCTGCCGCTCGGTGGTGATAACAGTGAACGGCATTGGTGGTTCGTGCGGCATGGGGTTCTGATGCAGGGGCTGGGTTTGTAGCTACGCTCGCCAGAGCGTGGGCGTGTGCCAGTTCGCCCACGCTCTGGCGAGCGTTGCCACGTGGCAGAGGCGAGCGTCGCGGTCCCCTCAAGCCAGGAGTTCTTTGACGGGGTGACACTCTTCGTGCGCAATCGGCAGTGGCTGGTTGTTGTTGTTGTACTCCGTCTTCTGCGAGTCGATGCCCAGGGCGTTGAACCAGGTGTGGAACATGTGGCCAATGTCGTAGGGCTCGCTGTGGACGTATGTGCCGTTGTCATTCGTCGAGCCGACCACGATGCCGCGCTTCACCCCGCAACCGGCCATGACCAGCGACCACGCCTCGGGCCAGTGATCGCGACCGAGATGCCCGTTGATGCGCGGCGTGCGACCGAACTCGCTCATCGCGATCACCAGCACATTGTCCAGCATCCCCGCTACGGCCAAGTCCTCAATGATCGCCGCGAACGGCTGGTCGAACTTCCGCACCAGGCTCAAACTCCCATTGAAGTTGTCGCCGTGTGTGTCCCAGCCATACGAGTTCACCTTCACGAACGTCACGCCCGCTTGCAGCATTTGCCGGGCCAGTAACAGATGCCTCCCGAGATCGTGCGTGCCGTACCGCTCGACATCGCGCGGCGAGAACTTCGAGGCATCGAACAAGTCCTGCCGCTGCATCAGCTCCAGGCCCATGTCGTACACGAACGAGTTCGCCTCAGTCGCCCCATCGCGATGCGTCTGCGCGTACCGCTTGTCGGCCAGGGATCGCAACTGGCTACGTTCGAGCAGATTGCGATCGGAGACGCTGGCATGTCGCAGCAGGTTCTCCGGCGGCTTGCCATCACCGAAGGCTAGCGATCCGTACTGCGGCCCGAGGAACCCCGCGTCCTTATAGATGAAGCCGCCGCTCATCGGCTTGATCCACACCGACGGCGGCAAGCCACTGTCGTTCGGCCCCAACAGCTTCGTGACCGCCGCACTGAAATACGGGTACACGACTCCGCGATTCTTCGGGTCGCCGCGCTGGATGCGTTCGACGCCGGACGAGTGGGCATCGTCCTGAGTACACAGGCTCCGCACGACCGCCAGATGCTGCATCTGCTTCGCCGTGTGCGGCAGTAGCTCACTGAAATGCACGCCGGGGACCGAGGTCGGGATCGTCCGGAACGGCCCGCCGAATTCGGTGTTCGGCTTGGGATCCCAACTCTCCAACTGGCTGATCCCGCCATCGAGCCAGATGAACAACACCTGCTTGAACTTCTTCTTCAACTCCTGCGCGAACGCCGGTGACACGATCTGCCCCAGCCCGAACGCCCCCGCAGCAGCCCCCGCCGCACCGCCCAGCCACTGACGCCGCGACAGTTGATGTTCCCAGGGTGTGCAGAGCGGATTGGGGTTCATGGGATAAGTCCTGCGAGGCGATTTAGTCACCCGACGCGTCAGCGAGGGCGGGTGTCTCTCGGTGCCCATCGTGGGTTTGGTGGTTCTGCCGTCGAGGGCTGTTTGACTGGACACCTCGCTGCGGTCGGTCCTCGCTAACGCATCGGGTGACTGGTGGTGCTCAGTGATTCAAACAGAACTCCGTCGAGGCCAACAGGGCCCAGGCCAGGTTCGTCACGGCCTCGGAGCGGCGTTCGCCATTCTGGCTCAGGTACTCACCCACGGCGGTCCGCTCCTCGTCTGTCGGCCTGCGCGTCAGCACGCTGAGGTACAACTCATCCGCCAGCGCGGCTGAGTCATCCGTCTTCTGCAAGCGCTCGACCAAGTTGCCCGGTTGCGGGGTCAGGCAGTCGAGAACCGCCGCATCGTTGAGCACAAACAGTGACGACTTGAGCGATGGCGAGAACTCCACCTCGGGGTCGGTCGGCACGTTGCCGAACGCCTTGACGAACGCCGCTCGCAGCTTCTCCAGATCGGCCTCGCGCGGCTTGTCGCGCGAGCCGGTCGCGACCAAGACGCTGTTCAGAAGCTGCTCCGCCGACAGGCGTTTTTCGGTGGCGACGCGGTAGGTCTCGGGCTGCGGCGGCTCGAGACCATCGGGCAGGACCGAAGTCCGCTGATAGGTCTGGGTCAATGCCAACTGCCGCAGCATCGCTTTCATGTCGAACTTCTGCGCCACGATCTCTTGCGCGAGTACGTCGAGCAGTTCCGGATGCGATGGCGGGTTCGCCGGGTGATGCTGATCGAGGGGATTCACCAGCCCCCGGCCCATCATCACGAACCACAACCGATTCGCAATGTTGCGGGTAAAGGCTGTGTTCTGAGCGGTCGGCAACTCCGTGGCGATGAACTGCATGCCCCGGAATTTCGGCGTGCCGGGGAAGTTGGTCTTGCGGTCGGGTGGGACGAGGAACTCTTGATCCTTCTCGAAGATCGGGATCGCGATCTCCTGGCCGCCGGGGATGCGCGGGCCGGTGGTCAGCGCGACCTTCTCGAAAACCGAACTGAAGTCGGCCTTCTTGCTCAGCACCTTTTCGCCAATCGCCGGGAACGTCAGGTCGCTGCGGATGAACGTGTTCTGGTAGACCGTGTACAGCCCCTGGAAATCCACCTGCTTGTAGCTGTCGATGAACAGGTGGTTGTGGCACTGGGCACATTGCAGGTCCATGCCCAGGAACAGCCGACCGACATCGCGCGTCAGCCCCGGATAGTCGGTCTCCTGCTGGCCGACCTTTTCCAGTCGCTTGGTGTGAAAGAACGCCCCCCCGCGAATCGCCTCATGGGTCGGATCGGGGTCGAGGATCTCGCGCACCAACTGGTCCCATGGCTTGTTGGCCTCGAAGGACATTTGCAGGAACTTCGTCCACTCCGGACTGTCCCCCCGCCGCTCCATCAGCATCGCATGAAACAAGTCCTGCATCCGTCGCGGGTGGTCGCTGCTGGCCAGCAACGTGTCGATCAACTGGGGCCGCTTGTGGACATCGGTACTGCCGAGAAACGTCGTCGCTTCCTGCCACGAGGGAATGCGACCCGCCAGATCGAGAGACACCCGGCGGACAAACGTGGCATCGTCGCAGATCGCTCCCAGCGGCGCGTCTTTGGCCGCCGTGGCAATCAGGACATCAATCCGACCGGGCAGTTCGTCGGCCACAGCGAGTGAAGCCAATCCGACAGCCAACACGATGCCCAATACGCCCCAGCGTAATCCCCTCAGGCTCGCAGCACATGCTATTCGTGGACTCGCAGGCATGCGTCGTGTCCGAGATTCAGGAAGCCGGAGGGCCATCACCCTCGGCGGGAGGCTCGCTCCGGTCGAGTCCAGCGAGTCACATCAGAGTAAACGGTCTACCGATCATAAACAAGAGGCGATGCGATACCCCCGACCGTAGCTCAGTCGCTCCACGACTGAGCGACTTGGCGGATCCCTCGAATCAGCGAATGCTCCGGCTGTCGATCGACATCCTCGCTGCGCTCGCCCTCGCTGACGCGTCGGGTTA
>JAYTWO010000630.1:0-6599 GCA_043743415.1 Planctomycetota bacterium | reverse complement strand
CTTCCAGCCTGTCATCCACTCTCGAAGACTCGACAGGCTGGAAGCCTATCCCACGGCGAGCCACCACCCGTAGCGGCTCGCCGACCACAGCTCGCACCTCAAAATCGACCGGCAACCGTCGCAGCGGGTCGGCCCCGGTGAAGGTCTTGCGCAGTCGCGCGTTCAGTTGGGGATCGTCCGTCTTCCAGACGCCCTGCCCGACGGCGATCTTCTCCATGTCGATCGACTCGCGACCGAATTCGAGGTCGATGATGCCCGAGTTGATTTGTCCCTCGACCAGCAACCCCCGCCTTCGCATGTTGTAGACGCGACCGCCCTGTTCCTCTTGTGCGACGCGGTCCCCCTCGAAGACGACCCCGTCCCCCTTCGAGATCGGTGAGGCCAACTCGACCCGCACCGTTCCGCGTCCGGTGCCGACCACTTGGCCGAGGAACACCCCGCGCTTGGCCGACGACAGCCCCGGCACCAACCGCTTATGCTCGCACCCTTCCAGCCACCCCGGCGAAAACCCGCGAGAGAACGACAGCTCCATCTCGCGTTTTTCGGTCGGGGTGAGGATCACCCGCTGCCCAGCCATCGCCGTGTCGATCGCCTCGCGGTAGTGCCGCGTGATGTTGGCCACGTACTCGGGAGTCTTGAGTCGCCCTTCGATCTTGAACGACCGTACCCCGGCATCGATCAGCTCCGGCGAGTATTCAATCGCCGAAAGATCCTGCGGGCTGAGCAGGTATTTCTGGTCGCGGAGGTCGACATCCTCGCCGTCGCAGATCAGCTCATACGGCAGCCGGCACGCCTGGGCACATTGCCCCCGGTTGGCACTCCGTCCGCCCAGCGATTCACTGGTCAGGCACTGCCCCGAGTAGGCCACGCACAACGCCCCATGCACAAACGCCTCCAACTCCATCGAGGTCGCCGCATGAATCTCCCGCATCTCATCGATCGACAACTCGCGCGGCAGCACGACGCGCGAGATCCCCAATTGCCGGGCGACCTCAATACACTCCGCACTGGTCAGCGTCATCTGCGTCGAGGCGTGCATCGCCAGATCGGGACAGACCGCCCGCACCAGCCGCGCCACGCCCAAGTCCTGCACCAACACCGCATCGACCCCGGCCTCCGCGATCTTCCGCACCAGGGCTTCGACCTCTGGCAACTCATTCGAGAAGATCAACGTATTGAGCGTCACATACCCCTTCACCCCCCGCCGATGCAACTCCGCCATCGTCTCGGGAAGCTGCTCCACCGGGAAGTTGACCGCCCGTGCCCGTGCATTGAACCCCACATCGAGCCCGAAGTAGACCGCGTCCGCCCCGTTTTCGACAGCTGCACGAATACACTCCGGCGACCCCGCTGGGGCGAGGAGTTCGGGACGGGTGCGAGCAGACTGAGGCATGAGCAAGGGCCAGTAGGAGGGGCGGTACGCTCCATTGTACTCGCCTTCGCCCCTGCACCGTACACGCTCACCCGTGATTCACCGAAATCGGTGTGTCGCACTCGCTACCGTGTGTGCATCACAAAAGTCGGCAACGGTCGGAAATTCACCACGGAAACTCGGAGTGGGCTTCGCCCACAACCGTAGGACGGGCACATTGGCCCGTCCCGAGCGACGTTCGCGCGTCGAGAGCGAGTGACATGGGCCGGGGGCGACTGGCTGCCCATGTGGACTCGTTCTGGCGGGTCATACACAGCGGGGACGGGCAAAGGTGCCCGTCCTACGTGGCGCTGGCCCGCCAGGCACCGAACCACGCGCTCCCCGGCGCTCCAGCGGACTCGCCCCAGGATGAATGAGTGTCACCCCACTCAGATGCGGAATCAGCCGTGGGGGCGTGCCGCGCACCTCGTTGTTACTCCACAGACCCAGTGATAGAATCGAACCCATCAGTTCCCGAAGATCATCGAGCGCCCTCACATGCTGGCCAAAATGAAATGTTCCAACTGCGGTGCTGAGATGTCGAATCTCAACATGACATGGGGAAAGAAGCAGATACTGTGGATGATCCCCGTCATGCTGATCGGATTCCTGCCCCTGGGCCGGATCATGTTTTTCAAAGGGGATATCATGAAGGAGCTTACGATTAGTGGCATCGCGTGCCGACCCGCAGAACAATCCCTGGAGGTCGTGGGGCTGATCACCAACTCGGGCAGCCACGACTGGTACGGAATCACCGTACAGGCCGAGTTCTTTGACGGGAAGGGCGGCTTCTTGAACGAGGCCACGGAACATCTCCAATCGGATGTCAAAGCGGGAGCGATAGAGCACTTCAAGATCACCATTCGGAGTCCCGCGGCGACGATGACCGATCCGGCCACGAAGATGGTCGTCAAGATCGCCGGGGGACACACCCCGCCATTTTGAGTGCCGTGGACTGGGTTGTGGGCAGGTAATGCCCATTGTGATTCAGGGACACCGCGTGGTCGCGTTGCAAAGGTGCCCACCCGTAGTGTGGGCGACTTCACCGAAGTCGCCCATTCGGTGTGTCTCTCCACGGGCAGCTGGCGAATGCCATCGAGCCAGCGATTTCGGAGAAATCGCCGACAATCGAGGCGAGTTCGGGCGTACAATGCGGACCGGGGGGAGTGTCGCCTTTCGCTCCGCGAAAGGACGTTCTTTCGCGGAGCGAAATGCGACACTCGGTGATGTCCCCCTCCTTAGTCAATCGGTCGGAGAGGCATCATGCCCGAGTGGATTCAGTGGGAGTCGCATGGAGTCGGCATCGCGGGCCTGGTGCTGCGGCGGGCGGAGAAGCGGAATGCGCTCTGCGTGGGACTGCTGGAGCAATTGTGTGCGGCGCTGGAGTCGCTGGCGGCTGATCCCGTGAATCGGGTCGTGCTGTTGCGGGGGGAAGGGCCGGTCTTTTCGGCGGGGTTGGACCTGCACGAAGCGGCGGATGAGGCACTGATCGAGCGTTCGTCTGCGGGCATCTCGCGAGCATTGCACTTGCTGAGCGATGGCCCCTTGGTGACGATTGCGGTCGTGCAGGGCGGCGCGTTCGCGGGCGGGGCGGGGGTCATGGCCGCTTGTGATATTGTGATCGCGGCCGATGACGCACGGATCGGGTTTCCGGAGGCCCGACGCGGCCTGTTGCCCGCTCTCATCGGTGACGTGCTGCGGACCCGTGTGCGAGAGGGCGATCTCCGCGACCTGCTGCTCACTGGCACATCGATCGATGCGCAGCGGGCTCGGCAAGTGGGTCTGGTGCAACATATCGTTCCCCAATCGCGGTTGCTGGAGGAGGCTCTGCGTATCGCCCGTGAGGTTCTCGCCGGTGGACCAGAGACAATCCGTGCGACCAAACGGCTGTTGTCAGCGCTGTATGGTCGTGCCACTGAGCAGACCGATCGCTCGATGGAAGAGTGGCATCTGGAGGCCCGCCGGAGCGAGGAAGCCCGCGCGGGGCTGCAAGCCTTTCTGGAGAAACGTGAACCGCCGTGGACCGTGGGATAGGCTTCCAGCCTGTCCTGATTCGGAACAGATGACAGGCTGGAAGCCTATCCCACGAACTCCGAGGAACCGACCATGACCACCACCGATACACGCGACGAGCGGCGGGTCCAGCGCGACTTGCAGGTCCAACAAGCCGAGGAGCTGCTCGGCCCGGTGCCGCAGCAAATGAGCGTCGCCAAAGGGCTGTTCTGGGGCCAGTTCGTGGCCGACTGGGTCTTCCCCTATCCGCGACTCCCGGCGGCTCAGCAAGCCGAAGTTGATGCCGCAGTCGCCGAGGTGCGGGCCTTCTGCGATGCCCATCTCGACCCAGTGCGGATCGACCGTGAGGCCGACATCCCGCGCGAAGTCATCGACGGCTTGGCCCAGCTTGGCGTGCTGGGCATGACCGCCCCGCGCGAGATCGGCGGACGCGGCTTTTCCCAGATGGGGTATGGGCAGATCCTGGAGGTTCTCGGCGGGCGGTGCAGTTCGACATCCATCTTCGTCAACGCCCACCACTCGATTGGCATGCGGGCCTTACTCCTGTTCGGCACCGAGTCGCAAAAACTCCGCTGGCTGCCGGACCTCGTCGCCGGTCGCAAGCTGGCCGCGTTCGCATTAACGGAACCCGAAGCCGGGTCCGATGCCGCCAACGTACAGACGCGGGCGGTCCCCTCCGCAGACGGCAGCCACTACCGACTGACAGGAGAGAAGCGGTACATCACCAATGGCTCGATCGCCGACATGCTAACGGTGATGGCCCGCACGCCAGTTCCCGGAGGGACGGGGACCGCCATCACCGCCTTTCTGGTGACGCCCGACATGCCGGGGTTCCGCATCACGGAGCCTCGCATGGAGAAGCTCGGCATTCGAGGCACAGCCACCGCGCGGTTGGCCTTCGACGACATGCCGGTCCCGAAGGAGAACATCCTCGGCCCGCTCGGTAAGGGGCTGAAGGTGGCTCTCACCGTGCTCGACTTCGGGCGGACCACGTTCGGGGCCTGTTGCACCGGAGCGGCCAAGACCGCGTTGCGGCTGGCGGTCGACCATGCCCGCACCCGCCAGCAATTCGGTCGGCCTCTCGCCGAGTTCGAACTCGTGCAGCAGAAGCTGGGCCGCATGGCGATGTGGACGTACGCGATGGAGGCCATGACGACCGTGACCGCGGGCCTCATCGATCGCGGTCTGGAAGACTACATGCTGGAAACAGCGATGCTGAAGGTGTGGAGCACCGAACGGCTGTGGACGATCGTCAACGACGCCTTCCAGATCCACGGCGGTGCGGCGTATTTCGTGGGCCATCCGCTGGAGCGCATGCTCCGCGATCACCGCATCAACCAGATCGGCGAGGGGGCCAACGAGGTACTCCTGTCGTTCATCGCCCTCACCGGAATGCGAGGTCCGGGGCTGCACCTGAAAGAGGTGTACGAAGCCACCCAGCGCCCCTGGTCGGGACTCGGTCCGATCAGCGGATTCGCCGCCGACTGGGTCAAGGCCCGGTTCAGCTCCCCGACTGTTCCCGTGCGAACCACCTCGCTTCAACCGTGGGCGAAGCAGCTCTCGCAGCGGATCGGGCGCTTTGGAAGAGCCGTGCAGCAGACCCTGATCCAGCATCGCGAGGAGGTGTTAGAACGCCAGCTCGAACAGGAACGGCTGGCTTGGGTCGCGATGGAGCTGTTCGCCAGTGCCTGCGTCCTCAGCCGCCTGGATGGGGAGCTCTCCAGCGCCACCGAGTCGAACGCCCCGCTCGCCCTGCCGTTTCTGGAGTCCTCCCTGCGCGAGGTCGACCGCTGGCTGGGCCAACTCGGGAACCCCGCCGATGCCGGACTCCTCGGTGCCGCCCACGCGATGCTTGCGCCGGTGTCATCGCGGTGAGTCGCATGTCCCACGTCCGCGTTCGGCTGCGTACTTGCGAGCAGCGCCGGGTGCCACTGGCGGTCGCTTTGGGCCGCCAGTGATTCCGCTCACAGCCGTCCAAAACCTCAGCCTCTCGCCTGGCTTCACACCCAGCACTGGCGAGTCAAAGCCCTCGCCAGTGGTACCCGGTGTCGTCCTTCTCGGTCAACAGATTGCCGCCTTTGTCAGGCAGGCACTGAATCGACCCGTCGACAACCGAATATCCCGATGTCGCCCCCGTCCAGCCGTTGAGTGACTGGCCATCGAACAGCGAGACAAAGCCAGCGGCCTGTTCTTCCGCCGACAATTCCTCGGCCCGACTGAGGCGAGGGAGCCATACCAGACCAATCACTCCGAAGGCCAGCAGTGCCCGTCCGATTCCCTGAGACGTGATGTGCATCGAGTTCTCCATGTTCGTAAGGGCTGCGTTGCCACGTTCGCCAGAACGTAAGCTGACACTCGTTAACTCAGCAGTGAATCGTAGTCCGCATGGCTACCGATCCAGAACCATTGGATTCCCTCGGAAACAGGGACACCCAAAGCCCGATAGCCGCTGCTGACGCGAACGCTGCGATAGGCCCCGTTCTTAACGAATTTGAATTGAAGAGAGGGATGAGACGGGTTCTGCTTCAGCAGTTCATAGTTACTGAGTGCTGTTTTCTGGATCTCGTCGGGCAAAGCGTTGAAGCACTGCCAGAAGCTCGCCGATGTCAAGTGCCTCACAACTCTTGCGCCTTTCCGGATTCATATTCTGCCAATGCCTCGGCTGCCATCGCATCCAGTTTTCCAGATGCAGCATCGCTCTCGATTTGTGCATCCCATTGGGTTTCATCATACTCCGCGAACCAACTACGGAACTCGGCCAGCTTGACTGGTTCAAGTTTCTGAATCGCCAGTTCAATGGATTCAATTGTCATCAACGCAGCTTCAGAGCGAATCTGGGCAAGCCCTGATTTTCTCAAGGTAAATCGCCGTGAGTGTCGAAACTTGAATCGCTGCATCCGCAATTTGTCTCTGCTGGTAATTCCGCGGTCTCTAGTGGTCGACATTGTGGAAGCCTCACTGAAGTGAACTTGGTCAATCGTGCGATCTGCCTGTCCGAAGCCACTCCAGACAACTCTACGAAAGGATGCCGGTGACGACCTTCCCCTGCACATCCGTCAGGCGGAAGTCGCGGCCCTGGAATTTGTAGGTCAGCTTCTCGTGGTTGACGCCCATGCAGTGCAGGATGGTGGCGTTGAGGTCGTGGATGTGGACGGGGTTTTCGGTGATGTTGTAG
>JAYTWO010000629.1:0-5525 GCA_043743415.1 Planctomycetota bacterium | reverse complement strand
CTGGTCGCTGCGCATCCGGTCCACGCGCTTCTCCACTTCGCGGACGCTGCTGAGATATTCGTCGAGCTTGCGGTTGTCCTCGGAACAGATCTTGCGGCTCAGGCTCGAAGCGTCTTCCTTCACGCGGTCGAGAATGCTCTGGTTCCGCTTGCTGCCCCGGTTGTCAAAGAGACTGTCGAAGGCGAGCGAGGGGTACAGCTCCGACGGCACGGGCGAGACCGGCGAACTCCACGAGACGTGCGAGGAGTACATCATCGAATAACCCGACTCATGGAACCCGCTCACCGGGCGTTCGCAGGCCAGAACCAGACTCGGCAGAACCGTTTCGTCGCCAAATTTCTGCGCGAGGTATTGATCCATGCTGGTCGACGCCTGAATGCGGCGACCTCCCACCGGAGCGATCCCAGTCAGGATGCCCGCCGCCCCCTTGGCGTGTCCCCCCACGACATCGCCGGGATGAGCCAAACCATGAATGAAGTTGACCTTCTGCTTGACTGGTTCGAGCGACGCAAACGCGGGCCCCAGTTCCAACTCGGCTCCGCTCCCCTTCGTCCACCATTCCGGCGGGTGAATGCCATCACCGAAGAACAGAAACGCGAACCGCTTGGGCGGCAGCTTCGGCACCTCTGCCGCCAGGAGGTTCATCGACTCCAGCCACGGCAACGCCACGCTGGCACCCAGCGCCCCCAGCACGAGGCGTCGAGAGATCTGAGCGGATTTGCGGCTGCGGTTCATGGGGCACTCACTCAGGGATCAACGGGCGTTGATGATAACATCGACAGAGTATCGATGGGAAGATTGCTGTCGTCGCAGAATTCGTCAGGATTCTGCCGAGCTTCAGGACAGCTGGAATGCCAACGAGAAGAGGTCTTAGGCGAGCGGTCGGTCAGAGTCTCCCCGTAAGACGGCCTTTCCAGGCCGTCTCACCGCGTGAAGTGCGACCAGACGGCCTGGAAAGGCCGTCCTACTCGGTAAGCGTCCTCTGTCCGCTCGCCTTACGTATTCTGTGCTACTGCCCGCCCGAGACAAAATCCCTGCCGCGTTGCTGGCGGAATTGCGGGCTGCGGACGACGACCTCGAACAGGGCGGAGAAGCGGGACTCGTGGGCGGCGAGAGCGGCCTCCATCTCGGCCAGCAGCGGCTCGTCCGACAGCTTGACCGACCGCCCCAGGGCGTACCCCAGGAACTTGCGGTTCAGCGTGCGGATGAATTCTGTTCGGCGGTGCTGTTCGATGTACTGGATCAGTTCCGGGATGCCCTTCGCCGAAGTGCCGTTGGGGAGTTCGGCGCGGTTGTCGATGGGGCGACCGGCGCTGTCAGTGGTTCTCGCGCGGCCCAGAGCATCAAACCCTTCCATCGCGAGGCCGAGGCTGTCGAAGTGTTTGTGGCACATCGCGCACTTCGAGTTCGAGACGTGGTCGGCCAGCAGTTCGCGAATCGTGCGGGTGGCTTCCTTCTCCGACTTCGGCAGTTCGGGAACATCTGCCGGTGGCGGCGGGAAGTGCTGGCCCAGCAGATGATGCACCGCCCAGAACCCGCGCTTCACCGGGCTGGTGCGTTCCCCGGCGGAGTTCTTCGTGAGGATCACCGCCATGCCGATCAGCCCGCCACGGCCTTCGGCTTTCAGGTTCTGCACCAGCCGCCACTCCTCGCCGGACTGCGTCTGATACTGCTGCTGGATGGCCCCGCCGTAGTGCGCCGCCAGCCCGCGATTGACGAACGTGACATCACTACTCAGTAACTCGGTCACAGGCCGATCGGTCTGGATTAAGTGCGTGGCCAACCGCACCGGCTCCTCGAAGATGGCCGCCCGGAGCTCATCGGTGTAGCCCGGAAACGCTGCGGCGTGGATCGGATCTTTCTCCAGGTAATCGCGATACCGCAACCACTGCCCCAGAAACTCGCGGGCGAACCCGTCGACGCGCGGGTCTTTCAGCATCCGCTGCGTCTGGGCCAGCAACCGCTGCTCGTCTTGCAGCCCGTGATCGGCAGCAGCGGCGAGTAGCTCCTCATCGGGGAGTGAGGACCAGAGGAACAAACTCAACCGCGTGGCGAGGTCATCGTCACTCAGCGGATACACTCCCGGGCCATCGCTGACCTGCGGAATGTGGTAACAGAAGTGCGGCGACATGAGGATCGCCGTCAGCACCCCGCGCAGGGCACCCTCCACCGATTGCCCCTCCTGTCGTAGTGACCGATACAGCGCACGCAGCGACTCCAATTCCTCCGCTCGCAACGGACGGCGATAAGCTCGCCGGGCCAACCGTTCGAGATCCTCCAGCCCACGCGGCTCGGCACTCACAAGCAACTCCTGTTGCCGGGCCAGGCCCGTTCGGATGTCGTTAAAGAACCCATGCACCAGCGCATGCTGCGGATTGGGTGTCTCCGCCTCCAGCGTATCACCCGCCCGCTTGATCCCCAGCTTGTCGAGGTATAACCGCTCGAACTTTCCGAGCAGACTCTCCTCCACGAGCAGCGGGTCTTCCGACCTCAAGAAGTCGAACCGCTCATCATGCAGCACCTCGCGCTCCGAGCGTTCGAACCACACGAACCCGCGCAGGAGTGTCTCCGCGCTCTCGGTCACAAAGTCTAACTCCTGCCACAACTGGTCGAGTTCGGCATTCTCGACATCGCTGAGCACCTTCTCCACCAGCGGGCGGTCATCGCGGAAGAACCCCTCGACGAGATGGAACCCGGCGGCCAGTCCGCGATCGTGATCGACATGGGCGAACTCATCGGGGAAGGCGTGACAGAACGCCACCGCTGTTGTGCTAAGTTCGCGGGCCACGGGGCTGTTGGGATGGATCAGATGCTGCACGCCCGGAGCCAGTCGATCAGCCGGTGGCTCGCCCCACGAGGCGTGGACCAGGACGCTGCCATTCGGGCTGTGCTCCCGGTCGAGCGCGCAGGTCAGCAGCAGGTGCTGGCCCTGCAACTCGCGTTGCAGGTCGACCGAAAGCGGGATCTCAATCGTGGCCGGAACTTGAACCACGAAGGAGTCGGCATCGATCTCCTGGCCCTCGGGATCGCGACCGAACTTGAGCGTCTCGATCAACGCCGGAGCCGCTTCATCCAGCAGGCTGCGAAGGGTCTCGGTCCGGTGATTCCTCCGCTCCTCGTCGTTGCGAGGCAGGTGATCGGCCTGGCTGAAGATCGGTCGTTTGACGAGGACATACGCCGGGTCATCGGAGTACCCGTTCTCGAACCGCATGAAGAACGACCGTGGCTGCGGGGATTGGGAATCCGGTGTACTGACGCGGATGGAACACAGCAGTGTCTCGGACTTGAGGGCGGTCGGATCGAACTGGTCGCGTCCCTGCGCCACCTCGGTTCGAAAGGCCAGATGCCGGATCGGCCAGTTGCCAGCCCCGGCGTGAATCAGCTCCGGCGGTGGTCCCGACACCAGTTGGCGAACCGCCTGGACGTACTCATGGAACGCGAGCAGTTCGGCGGGTCGCTCAGTTTCACCGGTCGGGGCCGGGATCGCGGACCAGCGTTGTTGGAGATCTCGGCGGAGGGACGATGCGGGGTCGGTCGCATTCAGGAACCGCCAGACGATGGCGAGGTACTTGGGGCTGAGTGTCGCCTTTCGCTCTGCGAAAGGACGTGCTTTCGCGGAGCGAAAGACGACACTCGCCCACTCCTCGATGCTCAATCCCGCCTGCTCTCCCGGACGATGGCGATAGCGCCACGCCGCCTCCAGATAATCGAGGGTGTCGACCGTGTGATCCGTATAAAAGTCGATGACCGCCTGTTCGGTGAACTTCTTGCGTTCGTTGTAGCTCGTGACCGGGAACGGGGCGAAGACGATGCCGCTGGGCTTAAGCACCAGATGATCGGCCACTCGCTGGGCCGCACCCAGATACTTCTTGAGCAGGTTCGGCGACATCCGCAGGGCCTCGCCCGTGTTGTCGAACCCCTCGCCCCCCGCCGGGTCGACCGGAAAGTCCTGCGTGGGCCGCATGTCGACGCCGGTCAGATCGCGCACGGAAAGGTTATATTCCGTATTCGACAGCCGACGCGGCAACACCACGCCCGGATCGCCCGCGTGCTTCTTCGCCTCCGAAATCAGGATCGCCTCAATGGCGGCGACGACCTGGTTGCTCTCGGTGATGCCCGGTTGCTTGGCGTCCTCGGGCGGCATCTCGCCCTCGCGGATGAACTCGATGATGTGCTTCCAGCGACGGAAGCTGTCGATGACATCGGCGTGGGTCGAGAACTTCGCGAGGTCCAGTTCCCCCTTCGCCTCAGCCCCGGCATGGCACTCCATGCAGTAGGTTTTCATGTATGGTTGGATCGTGTCCCGGTACTCGTCGGCCTGAACCGGATCGGTGTGGCCCAGACACAGGCACATCACAATGAGTAGAGTCAGGCGATTCACGGGACCACTCGACAAGTGAAGGAGACGACAGGGTGAATTCAACTTGGTGAACAACCGTGTGTCGGTCATTTCGCCACTGAATCCGACTTCACCACCAGCCGGTAGGGATGAGCCGCCCCTCCCCGGTCGTGGGCGTCTTGGAGGCAAATGAAGTAGCGGCCCGGCTCGAGTGGCGCTTCCAGTTTCGAGTCAGTGGTGTGGGCTTGATCGTCATTCGAGGCGACGATCGACCCGGCGGCGTGGTACAGCGTGAGGATGCTGTCGAGGCCCGAGCCGAGTTGTTGGGCCTGCACCTCCACGCTGAGGCTCGTCTTCTCTGTCAACTCGAACGCGAACACATCGACGTTGCCATCGCCGTGAATCTGGCCATCGATGATCTGCGACGGGGCGATCGCTTGAGCCTGTCGGAACCCATCATTCGGTTCCGTCTCGGCGATCACCGGCAGGTCGCCGCCGACCAGCAGCGCGTGCGGCTTCGACTCGCCGTCGGGGGCCACGACCGTCAGCAGCACGCGACCCGGTGGGGCCTCGGCAGCGATCGTGATCTCTAGTTCCAACTGCTGATCGCCGATCTGCTTGGCGTCCTGTTTCCCCGGAACCGCCGCAGCTCCTTGCGAGACGATCTTGAGCGTCACCTTCTCGTTGTCGCACTTGACGGCGGTGGCCTTGTCGACAAGCCAGCCGCGGAGCGTGACCTTCGTCGTGGCCCCGCTGGCGACGGCCAGCGGACTGCACAGCGCGACCTTCGGCGGGACGGGCTTCGCGTCATCAGCGTGGGCGATCAGGGGACTGAAGGCGATCAGGCACAGAAGCCATCGGTTACGCATACAATGCCCCGATCTCATGTCCCTCATCCAGGATCGCCACCGGCCGACCATCGGGCGTGAAGAGCTGCTTCTCGGGGTCGATGCCGAGCGAACGGTAGATCGTGCAGGCCACATCGGCTGGGCGGATCGGCGAGTCGGCGACTTGGCCCCCGTCCTTGTCGGTGGCTCCGATGACTCGTCCCGGCTGGACACCGGCACCGGCAAACAGCAGCGACGCCGCTGGGGCCCAGTGATCGCGACCGATGTCCTTGTTGACCTTCGGGCTGCGACCAAACTCGCCCATCGCGACGACGAGGGTGTCGTTCAGCAACCCGCGA
>JAYTWO010000628.1:0-4908 GCA_043743415.1 Planctomycetota bacterium | reverse complement strand
CAAAAGACAACCCTCGCCGCCCCTCACCGTTGGGTTGTGGCCGCAGGCCACTCCAAGCCTCCGTGGTGAATTTCTGCCGACTTTTGTGAGGCACACACGTGGAACACGAATCTCCGCTAATCAACACTGATCCTGACCTGGATCAACGTCGATCAGGGGAGATGAGTGTTCCAAATTTGTGGTGAACACGATTTCTGAAACTGCTTCGCCTGGTCGAAGCTGGTCTAAGCCTGCACTTGAGTGTGCGACGCACTTTGTGATTGTCGTTGGCACCCTTCGCAGCCTCCCCATGATTTTGTGGCTCATGATTTTGTGAACCTCAGCTGTTCTCGGAGAGGGAGAGGTGGGGCACAAAATCATGATCAAAACATCATGAAGAGGCTTCTCGCGTCCGCTGTTCCAAGTGGTCGGAGGCATTGTTTTTTGTCGATTCGCCAGGTCTGCAAAGTGCGTCTCGCACTCCCTGTACTCCCACCCCTGAATCAGACATTGACGGACTCCCCGGTCCAAGCGGTCCAGACGCGGGCGTACGTACTCCAGTGGGAACGTACCGGCAATTGTGGAATGCTCAACGGGCGAGTGAGCCCCTCGACCCACTCGCCCGCGCTGTCCGCCGAGAACTACTTGGTGCTTTGAACCGTTGTCAGGCTCTCGACCTCGCCCGAGGCTTTGAACACCAGCGGCTGGGGGCGACCCGCAATGACCACGGTGAAGGTTTCGTGGAACTCACCCATCACATCGGGCGGTGTCACCACGATCCACAACATATGCGACGCCTTCTCCTCCGAGGGAACTGAGACCTTGACGCAATCGGCGTGGTCGGCGCATTCGATGCGTTCGATGCGGACTGGCTTCTTCGATCGGACGACGACGGGGAATCGGACCTCTTGGCCGGGCTTCATGCGGCCCAGAGGCAACACCTCGGGGGTCACTTGGATGTCGGCTTCGACTCTCCCTTCGACCCGCAGTGCCACATTCGCATTCGAGTTGTCATTGGTGACGAGGACGAGGCTCTCCTGAATGTTGCCGATCGGTGCCTCGGGAGAGACCTTGACCTGAATCTCGTATTCGACCCGACCATTGCCGCGACTCACTTCCTTGAGTTCGGCGGTCAAGCCGGGATTGCGAGACCGGACCTGGCGAATCTGCCACTGGTCATTCCCCGTTCGAGAGACCTTGACCGTTTGCTCGCCACCGGTTCCCACCGTCAGGGAGCCCAGGTTCGCGAAGCTGGGTTGCATCCACACATCCGTGCGGATGAATGCGGCACACGGGATACTGGCCGTCACGTAATTCGTTCCGCTGTATTTGAACTGGACTGTCAGTGTGACATGCCGTTGTCCCTGGAACCGGGAGGTGTCGAGGACCAGCTTGATCTTGCCCTTTTGATTGGACTTGAGCACCTTGGTCTCGGTCGACGCAGAGATGCACTTGCACGAGGTGGTGACGCTCACGACCTCCATGTCCGGCTCGAACACATTGGTGAACTCCAGATAACTCTGGCAGTCGCTGTGCTGGGCGACCGGGCCAAAATCGAACTTCGGCTCGGCAAACATTTTGGTCGCCCAGCTTTTGTTCTGGTCGTCGGACGAAGCCGCCCCAGCGATGAGTGACAGGGCCATCAGCCCGACGGAAAGTGTTCTACAGATGTGGCTTAGCATGGAGGCAACCTCGTTGGGGAACAATAGTCTCGCCGCACCTCTATACACTGTGCGTCCGCCTTGCTTGGCACCCGCATCCAACGGGTCAATATCCCCTGGGCCCGACCTATGGGATCCCTACGATTCAGTCCCAAGTCGTCCAAACTTCCTGTGCGAGATTCTTCGTCGAATCGCCTCACAGGCAGATCACCAACTTGGCACCTTGCATGATATGACGTTTCCGCCGAAGTCAAGATGGCATTTTTCGGAATCTCCTTCGTCGCAGTTGCACTCAGAATTCTGCGGTCCAGAACCACTTCTGGCCAGCGGAATGCGAGTCGCGGAGCAACATCGACTACGGGGCGGGAGTGTTCGCATTAGCAGGAGCACTCGCCTTCGAATCCGAATCTGAATCCGGTGCGGCAGGAGCTGGCTTCGTTGTGGCTTCAATCGTCCCGGTGGCCTGGAACGCCAAGGTTGCCTGGCGTCCCGCAATCGTGACCGTAAAGGCTTCCCGCAACTCACCCGGCTCATCCGGAGGTGTGATCGTCAGGCTCACCACATGCACGGTCTGGTCCACCGGCAACAGCCCCACGGCATAGCACTCGCGGTTGGAATCGCACTCGATCTTTTCAATCCGGAACGGTTTGCGGCCCTTGACCACCACCTTGACAGTCTTCGGCACACCCGGCTTCAGTGGTCCAAACGGGACGACCGCCGGAGTCACCTGCAAATCGGGCTCGACCGTGCCGTCGACGAGCACGGGGATCGTGGGGTTGTTGAGGTCGTCGGTCTCCAACACGACTTGGTCGAGGAATGGCCCCAAGGGCGCTGTCCCCGCGAGTTTCACCAACAGTTCGTACTCGACGTTGATTCCAATGCGAGAGAGTTCCTTCACTTCGGCGGTCAGGTGAGTATTCCGGCTTCGCACCGATCGAATCGTCCAGTTATTGCGTCCAGCGTAACGGATTCGGACCCGCCGCTCGGCGACCCCGCCCGGTGCGACCAGTCCAAACTGCACCGAACCCGGCTCGATGACCACATCTCCTCGGATGTACGCCTCGATCGGGATTCGCACCTGCTTGAAATTCAATCCATCAAACGTGGCAGAGACCGTCACCGTGACCGTCCGCTTCTTCGAGAAGTGCAGCGTATCCAGGTTCAACACCAACTGAACGGTCTGCTTGGATTTGAGTTCAAAGCCACTGAGCTGAGGCGAGATGCACGTACAACTCGATGTCAGCCCGGACAGTGTCACCGTTTCCTTCCAGGGATTCGTGATCTCAATCACATGCTTGACCCCTGCTCCCTTGGCGACGGAACCAAAGTCATACTTCGTCTGGGCAAACATCTGCTCAGCCCAATTCTCTCCGCCGCGAACGGGCAACGGTTTGGCGATTACCGAACTCGGTTCAACGTATGCCGTCGCAGACACCACCACGGTTTTCGTACTTCCCCCATCGAACGTCATCTTCAGCGTCACAAGGGCGTCAGTCGGCTGGCCAGCCCCGGCCACATCCAGTGTCAGTTCCAGCGAAACCAGTTCATTCGAAGCCACCGTAGTCTTGGCGACGCGCGCCTTGATCGCGGGCGAGGACGAGGTCACCTCCGAGATCGTGACCGTCTCTTTGTAAATGTTGGTGATCGTAATCGAATGGGTCACATTCGTCCCTGAGGGGGCCACACCGAAGTCGTGTCTCCGCTCAGAGAACATCTTGTCCGCCCAAGTCAGTGGCACTTCTTGAGCATGAGCAACGCACGGCCCCATCACCACAACCCATGCGAATATCCCCAGTCGGATCCACATCCCACGCGACAGCTGAATCAGTGGAAGACAACACAGACGAGGCAACACAGAGGCAATCCTTGAACGGGCCACAACCCACCAACACACCACAATCCGCCCTCCTGGCGGAACCCCGATTGTAAAGGCAAGGAAAATTCCGCGCCTAGACCGTTTTCGTGCAAGTTCCTCCCCGAAAATGGTTTGAGAACCGCTGGCGAGATGCCCTTAGACTGCCCGCGCCCCGACAGACAGTCAATCAGCGATCACTCTTCTGGCCCCGATTTCCACATCCGGAGGAGAACATCCGTCCAATGTACCAGTCGGGAAAACCAATCTGCTTCGGCAAACTCTGCGGGAGATTCCGTGGCAGGCCAGAGACCGGTACTGATCCAACTCCCCGTCCCATGCCACCGCTTCCTCCCCAAAAACGCCTGCGAAAACCCACAAATCCCCTGCCCATCGCCATTCCTGCACGAACCCCACCAGCATCGCGGTGTCCCTCACTTTCAGATTCAGCGGAATCTGGAACAACCTCCGTGGCAAGACTCCCCCCACTCCGCTATTATCCCGCCATCACGGGGCGTAGCTCAGCTTGGCTAGAGCGCCTGGTTTGGGACCAGGAAGTCGCAGGTTCAAATCCTGTCGCCCCGACTATTTTCAGAAAGAAGCCCTTCGGCGAGAACGTCGAAGGGCTTTCTTATTGTGGGGACGAGGTTTACGTCGACGAGTTGGCAGTTCAGAAAGACGATTTCGAGGATCCGGCGTTTCGTAGCGTAGTCGGCAGTAAGCCATGTCTGGCGTAGGGCTTGCGAAAGTTCAAAAACTTTCGCCGCCAACTCCGCATTTTCATCGTGGGAGCGGTCTAGCACGTCCAGTTGCAGCTTGATCGAGGAGAGTCGGTCACGCATTTCCGTGTGCTTGCGAGCGAACGTCTCCTGGTCGATGTCTTCCGACAGACGCATGTTGAGCAGGCGATCCTGCTGGGCAACAATCAGCGTTTCCTGACGCTGTAGCTCGGCCCGTTGAGCGCGGGAATCGGCCTGGGCGTCCCGCGTCTGCGACGCCAGCACCAAACGGAACCAGTCGCGGACCTTCTCGTCTTCCACCCGCATCTTGTCGAAGACGGCCAGCACCTGCCCGTCAATGTCGGCTTCGGTGACGCGGATTCGCGGATGGCCCGGCTTCGTGTAGTAGGTGCAGCGGTAATAGGTGTAGAACCGCTCGCCCGACTTCATCTTTTTGCGGACCTTCTCGCCCGTGATGGGATGCCCGCAATGGGCACACTGAATCAGGTCGCCTGCGTAGGTGAGAGCGTGCGACTGGTAGATGTGTCCGCCGAGCAGGGCCTGCACACGGTCCCACGTCGCCCGGTCGATCAACGGTTCATGCTTGCCGGGATACCACTGGCCCTTGTGGAGGATTTCGCCGATATAGGCCCGGTCGTTCAGGATGGCGTGGACCGTGCTTCGCGGGAACTTCGGC
>JAYTWO010000627.1:0-3791 GCA_043743415.1 Planctomycetota bacterium | reverse complement strand
GGCAACGAAGGAAACGAAGGGTCTTGTTCGAACTCTCTTCGTGACCTTCGTTGCCTTCTGTTCAAAATCAATTCGGGAAGTTGTTTCGAGCCAGATCCTAAGCGGATGCCGCGAACACAACTCCCAGCCCAATACCGTTCGACACGGTCATTGCGACCTGCCCACGCACGCCGGAGAGTGCATCGGGAAGCGACCCGAATCATTTCGTCGCGAGGAAGCGGCGATGCTTCTCGGCTGACGGACTTCGACTGCTGAATGGACGGGAGAGGCGGCGGTTTCCGTAGAAACGATTCTGGCAGAACGTCCAGGTTCCCCCGTCGTCCGCGAGGACGAGTGATGTCCGAAGAGCCGAACACCGTTTAATCGCCAAGTTGTCGGGCGTCGGGTTGATCCGTTGGTTGGGGTGTGTGCATCGCAAAAGACAGAGAGAGGTGCTGGCATGATTGGGCATCGTGATCAGGGTGGGGCAAGGCAACTCCAAGTTCAGTCGCCTCCACCAGCCTGACCGCCCACCTTTGGCGATCCAGGCTTTCCCCATCGACTCCTGCTGCGTCTCCGGCGGCAAACTTCTCCAGTTGGAACCCGGGGGAACGAGTGACAGGAATCGCTTCTTCCGAGGACTGAAGTCCATGATGACTGAATCGTCTTCGTGGAGATCGCTGATCGCGTCGCCCAGTGTCGCCCAAGGCAGGAGTTCGTCTTTTGGAAAGAGTGTCGGCTGTCGCCCTCCCCCGGACTGGGGGACTCCATGCGTCGGATCGGGGAAATCGACAACCGCGTTGAAGCGGTTGCCAATGCAGATCGCCCGTTCCCGCAATTGTGGTGCCCCGTAATTAACGGCATTGACCTCAAAACAATCCATGTGGTAGCCGCCCCCTTGGAGATGTTGGAGATCGTTGGCAAACAGGCGGATGACCGATCCGGGCTCTTCGTCAGGCTCCAAAGGAGGTCCACCCTTTTCCGGTCGTGGGGCCATCGGACGATGCCTCAAGGCAGCCGAGAGCAACCCCCGAACGTTCTCCATCAGGAAGAATCGAGGCTGAAGTGCCTCCACGAAGCGGAGGTACTGTCAGAGCATCGTGCCTCGGAGATCTTGGACACTCTCCCGTTTGCCAGCGGTACTGAATGACTGACACGGAGGCCCACCCGCCAGCAAATCGATGTCCCCCACTCGGAGTCCTGTGGCCGACAGGATCTCCTCCGGCATGAGATTGGAAATATCCCCTTCCAAGACCTGCAAGTTGCGATCCAGTCGACCGGCAAAGTGGTTGGCTCGGATCGTCTCGCAAAAGGCAGGCACTTTCTCGACGCAGGCAGCGACTCGAAAGCAGCCCGACTACTCCAACCCCAGATCCAGCCCCATCCCTCCCGAGAACAGAGAAACCACGGTGTACTTCTGACGAGTCATTTCGACTTCCATGTTCGTGCCGCGATGTCCAAGAACATCTTCATTCGCATTGGAATCGGAAAGGCATGATTGTCGAAGGCTCGATCAACCTCCGACTCAGACTCGCCTACTCCACCAGCACCCCCGGCATCGCCAGGACCGCTCGTTCTTGCTGGATCTGGTCGAGGTGCAGCAGGGCTTGCAGGACGAGTTTCGTGCGGTGGGGGTCGAGGCCCTTCAGCAGGGGCAGGGCTTGCTTCAGGAGCGTGTCGCTGGGGAGCGTTTCCTTCCCGGTGAAGACGCCGACACCGTCAGCCCCACCCGGCAGTTCCAGGTGCTTGTCGTCCTTCTTCGGAGCCCCCGCCGAGAGGTCGCCGAAGAGGGTCTCCAGGGGGTTCGTCGGACGGGGCAGAACTTGCAGTTCGTAGTCCTTGGCGGCCTTGGATTCGGAGGCTGCAAAGGCGATGGCGTCCTGGAGGGTGCCGAGTTCATCGACGAGGCCGATCGCCAACGCCTGCTTCCCGGTATAGACCCGGCCACCGGCGATGTCGTCGATCGGCTTCGTCAAGCGATCGCCCCGGCCCGCGACGACGTGGCCCTTGAACACGCCGTAGATGTCGTCCATCCAGGACTGCATCTGCACCCGCTCACCATCGGTGAACTTGCGACCGGCGAACAGCATCCCGGCCTTTTCGCCGCGCTCGTTCGACTTGAAGTTGATGCCGACCCGGTTCCACAGATTCTGCGTCCCCAGCTTGCCGCCCAGCACCCCAATCGAGCCGGTGATCGTCGTGGCATCGGCGTAGATCTTCTGCGCACTGCACGCCACGTAGTACCCGCCGCTGCCAGCCACGCTGCCCATCGACACGATCAGCGGTTTTTTCGCTTTCACTTGGTTCGCGGAGCGGAGGATCACATCACTCGCAGTCGCCGATCCACCGGGCGAGTCGACGCGCAGCACCACGGCCTTCACCTGCGGATCATCCGCAGCTGCTTGCAGCGCCTTTCGGAGTGGCTCGCTGTAGGCTCCAGACGACGATCCCAACAGGGACAACGGCGACGATTCGGGGTTGCCCAGCGAGATGGGCCCCTCGATGTAGACGATGGCGATCTGGTCCTTGGTCGACTTGCGGACCTGCGGACCATTGAGGATCTGGGCCCAGATTTGCAGGATCGCGAACGGGTTGTTCATGTCAACCTGCAACCCCTTCGGCTTGCCGTATGACTTGTCGAACACCAGGTTCTCGCCGTACTCCTTCCGCAGGACTTGTTCCAGGGCCAGACGTTCCTCAGCGGCATCGATCAGGCCCGCCTGCACCGCCGACTCCGCCGAGTACAGGCCGGTCTTGATCCACTCTTGAGCCTTCTCGGTTGGCACGTGGCGACCGGTCGCGATCAGTTCGACGACCCGCTCATACAAGCCATCGTAGAGCCAGGTGTACATCTCCTTGGCGGCGTCGCTGGGGCCGCTACGGGTGTACTGCTCGGCGGCGCTTTTGTAGGCCCCGCAGGTCAGGAAGTCGGGCTCGACGCCGAGTAGATCAAACATCCCGCGCAGGTACATCTGCTCGCCGTAGATCCCCGTGATCCACAGATCGCCAGTCGGCACCACGCTAATCCGGTGGGCTCCGACCACGAGTGAAAAACTCTTCGTGTCCAGACTGTCGGAGAAGGCGTAGATCTTCTTGCCGCCCGCCTGCACGCGATCCATTGCCTCGCGCAGCTCCTCGACTTGGGCGTAGTTCAAGTCGGGAGAACTGAGGATGAACACGACCGCCTTCACGTTCTCATCGGTCGCCGCCTTATCGAGGCGCGCGATCATCGAATGGAGCGACTCCAGCCCCACCGCCCCAAACAGCGGGTCATCCGGAATCGGCGTTTCGAGCAAGGCCCCCTTGATGCCGAACACGGCTGCGATCGGCAGCTTAGCCTCGGGCTTCTTAGCCTCGGCGGCGCGGAGATCGGAGACGGCGAGCGTCCCGAAGGCCAGGGCCATGAGAGCAAACAGAGAGTGCGTGAGTCGGTTCATGAGTGGACCTTCCGTGGGCGGAAGTGCGGAGAAAGCGGACCTGGTCGAGCCGGGGTGCTGTGGGGCGTGTGGCCTTCAGTGTACCGATCCGTGTGGCGAGGGACGAGAGCGAGAGGGGCTGAAGTCCAGAGGGCGTTGAAGTGCATGCAGGGTTGTCGGCGATTTCTGCGAAATCGCCCGTCTGATGGCAGGCGGTTGCAATTCGACTCCCCGCCCCCCCGCTTGTCAGGATGGTTCCCGCGCTGGTGAGCTACCGTAGCGCACCAGCGCAGGAACCACGGAGTGGGCTTGGCCCACCACCGTAGGACGGGCACATTTGCCCGTCCCGAGCGACGTTCGCGCGTCGCGAGCGAGTGACATGGGCCGGGGGCGACT
>JAYTWO010000626.1:0-17921 GCA_043743415.1 Planctomycetota bacterium | reverse complement strand
TCCGGAGCCCCCGCCCAATAATCCATCACCGCTCCCTCCCCCACTGGTCCCACAACAGGCGGAATGGTAAAAAGTTCCACGATTAAAGCAACAGGCCGTGACGCCCACCGCTCGCCGGGGGTGTTGGGGGCTTCGGCAGCGGGGCGGGCTTGGGAGGCGTCACCGCCGCCAGTTGCAGGTCGACCAGTCCGGCGTTGAGGAACTTGGGTTGTTGGACGAGGTCGCCCATCGTCAGGTCGGAGACCAGTTTGGGAACCGCTACGTGGAGGTGTTCGCCCAGGCGTCCGGCGGTGCGGCCACCCATCGGATCGGCCAGCCAGTCGAGGACACACTTAGTGAAGGCCCCGTGTTTACTCGTGGGATCCTCCATCGCTTGTTCCCCTTTGGAGCAGGCGAACAGGGCGGCTGTGTTGGCATTCTCGGGCAGGTCACCGCTCTTGACTCCGGTGCCGAATCCGCGTTGGGCTCCCCGCAGGGCATGCGGATCGTTGCGGCAGCAGTCGGCCAGCAGCACGCGGTTCCCAGCTGGGGAAAGAGCCATGGCGGAGAAGATGTGGCTGATGCTGACCAGCCCGGCGGGGTCGGGTTCGATGCGGGGTTTGTCTGGGGCGAGGTAGCTGATCTTGCCGTCCGACCCCAGCCGGTTCCGCATGGTGGTATCGAACGGGCAGAAGTACGACCGCGAGGTCGGGGTGCCGTCGGTGCCGACTTCGTCGTACTCGACCCCGTGGCCGAACAGCCCGATGAGGATCACCCCCGGCTGGTTGCCCTGCTTAGCCAGTTGGGCGAGAGATTGGTCGATAGCGGCTTTGGTCGCCTGCTCCCCCATCAAGAGTGTGACCTGGTAGCCGGAGGCTTTGAGGACCGCGCCGATGGCGGTGGCGTCGGCCTCGGGGTATTGAATCTTGGGCGGCTGGTTCAGATGGGTATGCTCATACGTCGTCACCGCGACAAGCAGTGCGTACTTCTTAGGGGTGGGTGTTTGAGCCGACGCCGGGAACGTGACCGCCATGAGGGCCAGGGTGAGGAGGATTTTCAGCGAGGGGAGGAACCGGTTCATGGGGAGGGTCCGTGAGTGCTGATGGGGAAGTCGGGTGTTGAGGTGGCTCTGGCTCGTCCCGGAGTTTCCGTCCGAAGGTAGCGGAATTCGTCAGAATTTCGCCGAGTTCGGGGGAACGGGGCGGGCGGCGGACGGCGGGGGGCGGACGGCGAAAGTCTGACGACTTCCGCTACAGAATCAGCGCGTGAGCGACAGCCACGGCCTTCGAAGACTCAGACCGTGTGGCCCGCAACTACTCTGGGCGATTGTACCGGATGCTGACGGTCGAGAGGACATTTTCCCCGATTTGCATCGGTTTGGCTTCGAGTTTCTCTTGTAGCGCCTCGCCCTTGCCAGTCTCGCCGGGTGGAGTGAAGGATCGCCCGCTGAGCGTTTCGCCGGGTTCGCAGGCCTCGCGGAACTGGACCGTGATCACACCCACGCTGCCGCGCCCCCTCATGGCGGAAGCGGCTCCTTGTCCGAGATCGACCACGCGAAACGAGAAGACGTTGTCTTTGGCCGTTTGATCGATCTTATGCAGCCACCCGCGAATCACGAACGTCTGGCCCGCTCCGATCACGTACCCCGGGTAGTGGGTTGGTTTCCCGTCCGGCCCTTTGTCGGTCGAGAACGTGTTGGCCACTTCAAGTCCGTCCACCGTGACATTGGCGACCGCAGCCGATGAGTCGTGGTTCACGAGTTCGATCTCGTAGTAGTCGCCCACACCGATCGGGGCGAAGGCCAGGCCCTTGACGTTCTGGGGCGGGACGGGGCTGGTCGCTCCGTCGAACGACGACTTCTTGAGCACGCCGACCGCCCATTGAGGTGCCCCCTGGGCGGTCACGCGAGTCCCCGCTGTTCCGAAGGTCGGCTTCTGCTGGGCTTCCTCGGCCGCCTTGTTGCGGATCTCGAAGAAGGAGTCGTCTTGCTTCTTTGTGACCTGCGGAGCGGCTCCGGTCAGGCCGAGTACCTGGTAGATGTTGTCGGTGTCGTTGACTTCGACGGAGATGGCTTTGATTTCCCGTCCACGGTCGTTCTTGATCTGAACGGTGATGAGCAGGATCTTGGCGTTGGGCGTGGCGGCGTCCTCGGATTGCACGTAGTGATAGCTTCCGACGAGTGTGAACTTGGACTTCTCGGTGAGGATGGCCGAAAGCTCCGAGCCCAGCTGGCGGGCAATCTGCAAACCGAAGTTCGAGGCAGCGGCATCACCCTCCCCGTCGAATCGACCGAGGGCCAACTTCTGCCCCTTGACGCGATCATCCGCACTCATGAACCCCTGGATGTCTTTGGCCAAGGAGAACATCTGCCCTCCCAAGTTTTGCGTGTTGGCAGCTGAGGCCACGGTTGCGGTCCAACTGCACACGGTCAACATGGCAATCGTCAATATGGCTCGCATGGTTGTGTCCTTCTCAAGTGAGGGGGGTGGGGTGAATCGTTGAGGAATTCACAGGGTGTCGAGTGATCGGAATCAGCCGCAGGGCGCTAGCCCCCGGTTGGAACCGGACGCTGCGCGTTTCGGCTGATTGCGTGGGCGCGGCATGAGCGAACGGCAGAAGTCTGACGACTTCTGCTACTCTTTGAACTGCGGAGTCGTGTAGTCGAGTGTATACGCCGTCAGTTGCATGATCGATGTGCCGCCCTGGGTGCTCTCCCAGAAGGCCCGCTTGATCTTGCCGTCCTGTCGCAGCAGCACGCCCAGCCCGAGGTTCTGGAGCAGTTCGTCCCCCTCGATCTTGGCTTTGAGTCGTTCGATATTCGGCTCATGCAGTTCCGCTGCCACCGCCCGCAGGTCGAGTTCCTCCAGCAGGTAGTTGCGGGCGACTTCGCTGACCGGCTCGGGCATGTCGCCCAGCGCGCGGTTCGCATGCGGGCCGGTCTTCATGGTCTTGCCAATGGCTTCTTCCAGAGCCTGCATGAACCGCTCTCCGTCGGCATCGATCTTGGCGTCCATCTGGTCCTTGGGGGGATAGAGTCGCTCCAAGTGGTCGCGCTGCTTTCCGAAAACACGCGAGAAGTCTCGGATCTCATCGGCGGGCGGGTCGATCATTCCCTCCTTGTGACAGGACATGCACGACAGCCCGTTGACGATGGCCGGACTCCCCGAGGTCTTCAGGGCATCGCTCACGATCGCGATCGGTCCCTCGTCAATGCGGTTGTCTTGGTCATCGACCAGCAGGTAGGCCTGGAGCCCATTCGGCAGGTTGAAGATGATCTCGCCGCCGTCGTGATCGAAGGCCAGTTCCGATGATTCGTTTCCGGGATAAACCGGCCCCAGTGGGAACTGCGAGAGGATCGCTCGGCGGTTGCCCGCCTTGAAGTCGTAGCTCTTCCAGTAGGCCCCCTTGTACTTCTTGATCTTGTGCCGCTCTAACAGTCGATTCTGGCCCGAGACGCCGCTGGGGGTGAACCCGGCCCGCATGGCGTGCTCCTCGCCGCGCAGGATATCGCTGATCACATCGACCCCCAGATACCGTTCCAGATCGGTGGCTGTCATGTGCAGCGGGTTGCTTGGGTTCGAGTGGTCGGGAATCCGGTGTGTGAGTTCGGGCAGAGTTCGCTCATAGAGCAAGGCGTGGTACAAGCTCGGCTGGAGTGCGGTGGCGATGAGCCAGTCGGCCCTGACGAGGTTCAGCGGTTCACTCTTCTCAATCAGTTGTTGAATCTCAGTCTCCAGATTGTACAGCGCCCGGTCCCGGAGGTTCGCGTACCCGATCGCATACGGGTAACGCCCACGCACCGCTCGCCAGTGGTCGCGAGTCCAGCCGAGTTTTTCGATGTCCACGGCGAACAGCGTCTGCTGCGTTCCCTCGATCTCGCGGGGCAGCACGATTTCTGGCTCCCACGACAAGCTGTTGAGGGTCTTCGACAAGGCCGCCCGCGAGAGGAGTAGGCTGTCGTCACTGACGGCGGGGTTGTTGTGGGCTTCGGCCAGGGTGAAGTACCGCTGGCGGGCGCGGGTGCGAGTGTCGGGGAGTTTGCGGAGGTCGGCGATGATTGCCTGGAGTGTCGTGTCCTGTTTGATCTGCGTGCGTTCTTTGGCCAGGGGGAACTCCGGTGCCCCCGCCTCGATCCACTCGGCGAGGATCTGCGAGTCCTCGCCGATCAGCCGGGCCAGTTGGGGCTGAGACCGGGGCGGCATCGTCCCGCGATGCGACATCACCCAGATCAGCGAGTCCTCCTTCTGGCCGGGTTCCAGAACGCCATTCTCCTTCATCGTCTCGACCGAGCGGACATCGAACGCCGCCTTCGAAACCGACCCCGGCCCGTTATGGCACAGCAGGCAGTTCCGCTGCAAAATCGCTGCGGCCTTGGCTGCCAGGGGATTCGCGGGGGGAGCGTCGTCCGCCCAGCCGGGCGTGGCGGCGAGTAGTGCGACAAGCAACAAAATCTGGGGCACAAGTTTCACGAGACGGTCTCCTTCAACGGCCAGGCCAAGGTGTTCAAACAGGGAAACGCAGCCGGTGACGGAATCGTCCCAAGATTCACCAAAAAAGAAATGAGGTCGCCGTGTGTGGCACGTCCCTGAGTCTTCGAAGGGCGTGGTGAGTCGGTGAGAGGGCGTGTCAGCGAAAGCCACGCCCTTCGAAGACTCAGGGACGGGCCACCCGCCCGCCCTCGTCGAGTTTGACCTCGCCGAAGCCGAACTCGTTCCAAGTTCTCGGAATCGGGGCGAGGATCGGGAGGGGTTCGTAGCGGACGGGATGTTGGATGATGAGGCGGGCGGCGTGGAGGGCGATGGGGGATTCTCGCTGGGTGTCGCGGGTGGTGCCCGGGAAGTTCAGGGTCGAGCCGTACTGGTCGTCGCCAATGATCGGCCAGCCCCGGCTGCCGAATTGGATGCGAATCTGGTGCATGCGACCGGTGCCGAGGTCGATCTCGACGAGGGCCCGGCCCTTGTGCTTCTTGAGGATTTTATAGTGCAGAACGGCCTGCTTGGCGTCCTCGTGATCGGGTCCGCAGACGATGACTTTCGGCTGGTCGGGGATGCGGTAGAGCCAGTCGGTGAGCGTGCCGGACTCCTCAGTCGGCGGGCATTCGAGGACAGCCAGGTAGGTCTTGCGGACCTGGCGCTCTGCGAACTGTTCGGCGAGACGGGCCGCGCACTTGGAGTTGCGGGAGAAGACCACCACCCCGGACACGGGCCGGTCGATGCGGTGGGGCACGCCGAGGTACACCTCGCCGGGTTTGTGGTATTTGTCCTTGAGGTAGTCTTTCACCAGCCCAATCAGGCTCGGTACACCCGCTGGGGCTCCCTGCGAGATCAGGCCCGGCGGCTTGTTGACCGCGATCACCGGCCCGTCTTCACAGATTACTTCGAGGTCACGAAACGTCATGGGGATCACGGGCAGAGGCGGGGAGTTCAGCGACCAATCAAGATAGGCGTCGCCCGGTGGGGATTCAATGCTGTACACCGGATCGTTCCGGGGCACGGGCGTTCGTCCTCGACAATGGCCACACCCGGCCCGTCCGATTGAAATCCTGGCGGAGCGCGGCATACTGGGGAGCGTTCGGACTCTCTGTCCCCCCTTTCGAAAGCGAGCCTCCCCTGAGCGTCTCCCCGATTCCGGCTGGGTATCACTCGGTCACTCCGTACCTCATCGTCAAAGGGGCCGCCCAAGCCATTGAGTTCTACAAGGCGGCGTTTGGAGCGGTCGAACTCTTTCGGCTGGAGATGGAGAATGGAGTGCTGGGGCATGCGGAGATTAAGATCGGTGATTCGTGTGTCATGCTGGCGGACGAGTTCCCCGACATGGGGGCGCTCGGTCCCCAGTCGATGGGTGGGTCTCCCGTCAGTCTGCTGATCTACATGCCGGAAGTCGACGCGGTCTTCGCGCGGGCCATCGCCGCGGGGGCCACACTCAAGAAACCGGTGCAGGACCAGTTCTATGGAGACCGGTCCGGGATGCTGACCGATCCGTTCGGGCACTCGTGGTCGATTGCGACGCACATCGAGGATGTGGCTCCGGAAGAGATGACCCGCCGCATGGCCGAGTTCGCGAAGTCGAAGCCGACGACGTGAAGCCAGCCGTGACCTCGCAGCCGCCGATTCGCCGCGATGCAAACGGAGCTTACCTGTATCATCGGGGCAAACTCGACCTCACTGCGATGGCGGAATTGCCGGGACGGGACGCCAGCCTTTGACAGGGGAGCTCGCTATACTTCGAACCCGACACATGGGGACGGTGTCCACCCGCCGTTCCACTCCTTGTTCGAGCTCCCTCCCTCATGCCGCACTCTCCTTCCCTGGACACCGTTCAGGCTCTGGCTGGCCAAGGCCGCCTCATCCCCGTCTACCGCCAGCTGTTGAGCGATACGCTCACGCCGGTCTCCGCATTGTGCCGCTGCGGGTGGGGACGCGAGACGTTTCTGTTTGAGAGCGTCATCGGCGGCGAAAAGGTCGGGCGCTACAGCTTCCTGGGCGGCGACCCGTTTCTGCGGCTCTCCGCCCGAGGCCATCAACTCACCATCGAACGGAACGGCCAGACCGAACAGCGGACGGTCGACGACCCGTTACTCGTGTTGCAAGAGATGGTCGATGAGTACAAGGCAGTGCAGATTCCCGGCCTGCCGCGTTTCCTGGGAGGGGCCGTCGGGTACTTCGGATACGACACGGTGCGGTACACCGAGCGGCTCCCCCACCCGCCGGAGGATGATCGCCAACTGCCGGACATGACGTTCGGGTTCTACGATCAGATGGTGGTGTTCGACCAGATTCGCAAGACGATCATCGTGGTGGGGCATGTGTGGACCGATGCTCCCGACCTGCCCGCCGAGTACGCGCGGGCCTGCCGGTCGGTCGATGAGTTGTGCGAGAAGCTGGAATCGGGCGAGGATGGGTTGCGGATGCGAGACATTCCGTCCGGGGGCGATCCGACCTTGTCGTGGACTTCCGACTTCACCCAGGCCGAGTTCGAAGCGGCGGTGCGGAAGTGCCAGGAGTACATCCTCGCCGGGGATATCTTCCAGGTCGTGATCAGCCAGCGTTTGGCTCTGGAGACGCACGCCTCGCCACTGGATATCTACCGCGCCTTGCGGGTCGTGAACCCCAGCCCGTTCATGTTCCTGCTCACCTCCAAAGAAGTGACTCTGGTCGGTAGTTCGCCCGAGATCATGGTCCGCGTCGAGAACGGCGAGACCACCATCCGCCCGCTGGCCGGAACTCGCAAACGCGGGGCCACCGAGGACGAGGACCGAGAACTGGCTGCCGAACTGCTCGCCGATCCCAAGGAGCGGGCCGAGCATGTGATGCTGATTGACTTGGCTCGTAACGATGTGGGCCGTGTCGCCGAGTATGGGTCGGTCACTCTCAGTGATGTGATGGTCGTTGAACGATATAGCCACGTGATGCACATCACCTCGAACGTGAAGGGCCAGCTGCGCGCGGGGCTGAAGGCGATTGATGCCTTGAAGGCGGGGCTGCCCGCGGGCACAGTCTCGGGTGCTCCCAAGGTGCGGGCCATGCAGATCATTGATGAGACCGAAAAGCATCGCCGGGGGCCGTATGGCGGAGCGGTCGGGTACATCGACTTCACCGGGAACATGGACACCTGCATTGCCCTGCGCACGCTTGTCATGCAGGGCCAGAAGGCATTTGTGCAAGCCGGGGCCGGGATCGTGGCCGACAGCGTGCCCGCGAGCGAGTACCAGGAGACGCTGAACAAGGCCAAGGGGATGCTGCGGGCGATTGAGGTGGCGGAGCGGTTTACGCGGTGAACCGAGAGTTGGTCCGTGAGCAGTCGGCCACGCCGTGAAGGATTTCCACGAGGCGGAAATCCATCGAGATCGGCATCGACCAACCGACGATCTTGCGAGTGAATCAATCCTCGACCACAGCCAGGTCCAACCGAATGCGATGACGAACGGCGTCGGGGATGGAATCACTCCCCCCGTTGCACCACGCAACTCACCGGCGTTCGGAGCGACTGGGCCACCACGCAGTAGCGCTCGGTCAATTCTTGCAGCTTGGTCAGTGCGGCGTCATCGGCGGGAGTGTTCATCTCGATCGCGATACGAATGGCGGTGAACCCGACGGGCGTTTCACGACTGACCCCCATCGTGCCTCTAAAATCGAGGTCGCCTTCCGCGTGAATCTTCCCCTGCGTGAACTCGATCCCCAGCGCCGTCGAGACGACGCAGGCTGTGGTGCCCGCACAGCCGATCAGGGCTTCGAGGAGCATCAGGGCGCTGCAGGCCCAGCGGCCATCGCCGCCGGTGAGTTCGTGCAGCCCGGCCTCGGTGACTGGTCCGCGTCCGGTCGGGATGCGGCAGACGCACTGCTCGCGATCAAGTTCACCGGTGGCGACGAGGACCGTCTGGGCCGTGGCGGGGTTCTCGCGAAACCGAGCCTTGATCGGAGCTTGCAAGGTGCGGAGTTGTTCGGGAGTCATCGCGGGTTCCGTTTCGGTGACGTGGGATAGGCTTCCAGCCTGTCAATCACAGCTCACTGCGATGAGGGTTGGGCTGGTACGAAATTGATCCACTGACTGACTGGAGGGGATTCTGGCATGCTGACACATCGAAGATGACAGGCTGGAAGCCTATCCCACAAACTCGTTGCCGACTTTGCGAGCGCGTTGGGGTTTGTCGAGGTCGATCCTGAGTTGGATGCCGACATCGACGAGGACGTTCCAACCGGCGGCCATCTGCACGAAGGGATTCAGGTCGCCCGCCTCGGGGATCAGGATCGTCGGGAACTGCGTCGGGCGCGAGGCGATGGCCACGATGGTCAGGCCGACCCCGTGGGCCAGCACATCGGCGAACTTCTGTTCGGACTCGGCGTACGGGTCGATCCACAGCAGAACATCGCCCGCCTGCATTACCTCTTCAATCCCATGTACCGCGTACGTGCCCTCCAGATAGTCGGCGGACTTGCGGGTGATTTCATTGGTCTTGAGGGTCAGTTCCTCGGCCACCCCATCGTTCCTCCCGGCCCAGTAGATTGTGCCAGCCTTGGCAACCCGATCCACGATGTCGGTCGGGACGATCGCGGTTAAAGCGGCGTGTATCGCGTCACCCAGCGTCCCCAGACGGCCCTCCAGCGTCGACACCCCCGCCACCGACTCCAGCAACGCCCGGTAGAACAGGGCTTGCTCCATCACGCTCTTCGTGGCCGCCACCGCTCCCTCCGGGCCACAGCTGAGGGTGTAGCCCTTGGCGGAGAGCGATTCGAGTTTGGAGCCTGCGAATGCGGTCAGGCTAAAGCGAGCCAGATGATCGGTGGACTCCAACCCGTGGAACAGGCCAATCACCTCAGCCGTGCGGCCCGAGTTCGAGGAGGCGAACACCGCCCAGTCCTTCAGCAAATACTCGCGAGCCTGGCGACCGGCTTCGGTGTGCAGTGTGATGGGCCACCCCTGGCGGCGGGCGTGGGCCAGATTGCTCTTGGCCGGGAAGATGCGGCTGGAGCCTTCGCCCGTGAGGAATAGTTTGCCGATCGTGGCAATCTGTCGCGCGGTGTCGGCCATTTGCCGCACATCGAACCGGCGGATGACCTCCGGCGTGGCGAGCATGTCATGCACGAGACGAAACCGAGAATAGTGATCGCTGTGAGCTTGCATGCGAACCATCACTGTGCGGGAGGAACCGGGCGGGAGGAACCGGGCGGGAGGAACCGGGCGGGGGCAACTCGTCACACTGTCCAGCAGATGCGGGATGGAATCAAGTGTTCCGAGGTCACATCCCTCAATCTGGGTGCATTCGCCAATCTGCGGTACTCCGTCGTCTCTGCTCCCTCTCCCCCACAACCGGCATTGCTTTCGGAGAGGACTCCACTGTGGGGGAGAGGGTGGGGTGAGGGGGCCACACCGCACCCTCCGGCCCCCGCCGCCGGTGCCGGTGCCGGTGCGTCTCACGACTCCGCCACAAAACCCCCGCGACCACACGGATCGGTGACTTGTACTCCGCCACTCGAATGAATGATGATGTCCCCACCGTTGCGCTCCTTCGCATTGGGTGCGGACTCAAAACTGACACGCGGGAGCGCAACAGATTTCCCCATTCCCCACAAACCCAATCCCCCCCCAGTACGCTCGTTTCACCAGGCCAGGGTGGGGGTGAGGGGCTTGGAGCATGCGATGTGTCCCCCTCACCCCAGCTCTCTCCCCCACAGTGGAGTCCTCTCTGAAAGCCGTGCCGATGGTGGGGGAGAGGGGGCAGAATCTCACGGCTGCCTATTTTTCCGATGCACGCACTCCTCTTCCCACTGATTCCTTTCACCCCCTCCATTTGACTTGGGAGTCTGCCGATGTCCTCCGCTGTGCCCGCTCCGTTGTGTCCCCCGCGTCGTATCCTGATGGGGCCGGGGCCGAGTGATATTGCTCCGTCGGTGTTGGCGGCGCTGGGGGCTCCGACGGTCGGGCACCTCGATCCGTACTTCTTAAAGGTCATGGACGAGGTGCAGTCGATGCTGCGGCAGGTGTTCCAGACCTCGAACGAGCTGACGATGTCGGTCAGCGGGACCGGCAGCGCGGGGATGGAGACGTGCGTCGTCAATCTGGTCGAGCCGGGCGACCGTGTGTTGATTTGCGTCAACGGGGTCTTCGGAGGTCGCATGGCCGATGTGGCTGCGCGCTGCGGGGCCGTGGTCACGAAGATCGAGCGCCCCTTCGGTGAGGTGTTCACCCCCGAGGAGATCGAAGCGGCGGTCAAGCAATGCCAACCCAAAATCGTCGGCATCGTGCATGCAGAGACCTCCACCGGGGCGTGTCAGCCGATGGTCGACATCTCGCGGATCGTGCATGCCCACGGGGCCTTGCTGCTGATGGACTGCGTGACCTCGCTCGCAGGACTGCCCGTCGAGATCGACCAGTGGCAGGTCGATGCCGCCTACTCCGGCACGCAAAAATGCCTCAGCTGTCCTCCGGGTTTGTCGCCGGTCACGTTCTCGAAGGTGGCCGCCGACATGATTGCGGCGCGAAAGACGAAGATCGCCAGTTGGTACTTCGACACCATGCTGGTGCGGAACTACTGGGGCCAGTCGCGGGCCTATCACCACACGGCTCCGATCAACATGAACTACGCCCTGCACGAGGCCCTGCGTCAGTGTCTCGCCGAGGGGCTTCCCGCGCGGTTCTCTCGCCACACGCGGAATCATCTGGCCCTGCGAGCCGGTGTCGAGGCGCTGGGCCTGAGCTTCGTCGTTGCCGAGGCACACCGACTGCCCATGCTCAACGCAATCCGCATTCCGGACGGTGCCGATGACAAGGCCGTGCGAGGGAAGCTGCTCAATGACTACGGCATTGAGATCGGTGGTGGCCTCGGTGCGATGGCGGGCAAGGTGTGGCGCGTGGGCCTGATGGGTGAGACCAGCCAGCCTCGCAACGTACTCGTGTTCCTGGCCGCACTGGAAGCATGCCTGATCGGAAAAGTCCCCGCCGGAGCCGGGGTGACAGCGGCGAATGCGTTCTACGCCCGCTAGTACACCGTCATGCTTGATTTAGGGGTTCGCTTCCATCAGGGGGGGGCGAGGCTCCTGCCGAGCCGCGACTGCGAGTGGTCGCGTCCCCTGGCTCGCGGCTCAGCAGGAGCTTCGCCCTCCCGGCGGGCCGGGCTCAGCCCAAGTCCTCGGGTTGACAAGGCTCTCGGCATGCGATTTGGTCCCTATAGAGTCGACAACGGCCCGTTGAGTTGGCATCATGAACCACTGATGAACTCGCCGCAGTGGAATTCTCGACACGCGGGCTCACCGGTTCCCATTCATCTTCTCCTTTCTGGACCGAGGCGAACATGCTTCGACTGCAAGCTCTCTTGTCGATTTGTGTCGCGATGATCGCGATTCAGCTCAGCGCCCCTTGCTTCGCGCAGACGAAACCCGAGATTGAAGCAGCCCGGCTGAAGGGCATGGACTACATCAAGAGCGAACAGTACGACGATGGCAGCTGGGAGTACGAAGGACACGATGTGGGGATCACCTCGCTATGTTCGATGGCCCTGATCGAGAACGGTATGCCGGTCTCCGATCCCATCATCGACAAGGCCCACCGCTTTGTGCAGACGGAGATGGAGAGCGTCAAGGGCACCTACGACATTGCCTTGGCGATTCTGTTCCTGTCCCGCGTGGGCGACCGCGACAACCGCTCCAAGATTCGCAACCTCGCGGCCCGCCTGATCGCCGGGCAGAACGAAGAGGGCGGTTGGGGATACACCTGCCCTCTGGTCAGCGCCGGAATCCTGTCCAATCCAGAAACCAAGGGGAAGCTCCAGGCGGGCGTCGGCGACAACAGCTGCACTCAGTTCGCCGTACTCGGTCTGTGGGTTTCCTCTCGTTGGGGGGTGGATATCACCGACACGATGTCACTGGTCGGGAATCGCTTCATCGAAACGCAACGCGAAGATGGCGGCTGGCCGTATCGCTGCGAGGAATGGACCAAGCTGGTCGCCGACGCCGCATCGGAAATCCGGAAACCGGGAGATGCCACTGAGACCGGTGGCCCGGACGGCGATCCCAAGAAGAAAAAGAAGAAGGAGAAAGACAAGCCCGCTCCCGCTGGTGCCGCTGTGCCGGCAGTTCCAGTTCCGGGAGCCCCTGCAGTTGCGGGGGCAGCCGATACGACGTACGAGCCATCGAGTCCCTCGATGACGTTTGCGGGGCTGTTCTGTCTGACGGTCGCGCGGGCCACGGTCATCCGCGAGGAGCAGAGCAAGGCCCGTGTGGCTCCGAAGCCGGGTGCGGCCCCGGCAGCCGCGGCCTCGGGAGAGGGGAACACGTTGATGTCCGACCCCTCTTTCGCGGACGGCTTGAAAAAGGCCGGTGAATTCGCGGCCAGCGTGAGTGGTGGCGGAAACCGCTATTTCATGTGGTCGGTCGAGCGGATGGGGGTCGTCCTGGGGATGGAGAAGTTCGGGGAGACGGAATGGTTCACGAAGGGGTCCGCGGGTCTTCTCGCCACTCAGGAGATGGACGGTTCTTGGAAGAACCCCAACGAGACGTGGGGCTCGTTGGCAGACACGTCGTTCGCGATCCTGTTTCTGCGGAAGGCGAACCTCGGCAGCGATATTTCTCGGCTCCTGTCTGGCGAACCTGAAGAACGGTTCCAGATTGTGTCGCAGACCGCCAGACCGCGCTTCAAGACCTTCGAAGAGGCACTGAAGGCCGCGAAGGAAGGGGACCGCATCCGCATTGATGGCGTCGGACCGTTCCTGCTGCCACACCTCGAAATCGATCACGATCTGACGATCGAAGCCGGTTTCGGATACCAGCCGGTGTTCTGCTACGATGTGGGATATGACAAAGATGGCCGCCGTTCGCGGCCCCAGGACAACGCCGAAACTCGCCACATGCTGCGCGTCAACAAGGGCACGCTGACCCTGGAAGGCGTGGAACTCCAGATGGACCCGCCCGAACTGGGAGCTGGCATTCCCTGGGCGGCGGTCATCGTCAACGGCGGCACCCTGCGGATGCTCAATAGTTCGATCTCTGAAGGCAACAAGCAGGGCATGGCCGCCATCCGCATTACCGCTCCGGGAACCACGGTGCTGCACAACTGCCAGTTGGTCGGCGGCCGGGCCGCGCTGGAAATCATGACCGCTGGCGAGCAGTTCATCACTCTCGACAACTGCATCGTATTCAGCAAGAACGCCGTCACGGCGGTGGACGGTCCCAGCGCAGCCGGTGCGAAGTGTACCGTGACCATGAGTCATACTGCCGTGCTGGCCAACGAAGCCTTCTACTTCAAAGGACTGACCAGCGAACTGAACCTCGTCAGTCACGGGGTCGCCTATCAGGGGGACTCGATGGGGCTGAACATGCTGACCGCAGCCTCCGGGCACAAGGGCCTGAACTGGACCGGCAGCGAGAACATCTACGATGTCAAACGCTGGGTCGGTAACGCGGGTAAGCCCCATGCGACCATCAAGGATGCCAAGACTTGGGGCACCTTCTGGGGTGGCAGCGATGCCGATAGCTCGAATCGCACGATTCCGTTTGCCGGGCGTCGTCTGATGGGGGGCTTCAATCACACGGTCAAGGGCGAGGACTTCGAATTCGCCGCCAATTCGGGGGTCTATGCCTATCGTCGCAAAACGGGGATTGACCCGCTGCTGGTCGGACCGGGGGCCGCCTTCCTGCGTTATCGAGAGAGCTTCGATTACCGGACCTGGGTCGCTGGTGAGGACGCCTCGACCGCCGGTGCCAAGTGAACTAGCATCTCATTCGTGGCCATGTCGCCGCCGGGTTCTGCCCGGCGTGTTTTTTGGGAGCCGATCCACAGACTTCCGAAGTCTTCCGAGACTTCGGAAGTCTGGAATGGTTCTCGGATAGGTTCCAGGTTTCCCTCATGGGGTTCTCTCACGTTGTCAGGAGTGTCGCGAGTGAATCGCCGAGTCAGGTTGATTGCCGGTGTCGCCAAGACTGGACCGCATCTGCCGATACTGAAAGCTGCCGGGTTCGAGATCCTTCCCAGTGATCAACAGGTTCAGGTCTTTCAGTCGGATTGCCTAATCCGGGAATTGTCCGGGTGCTGTGCTGTGATCTCCGGTTCGGAACCATACACCGCCGAAGTCATCGCAGCCTGTCCCGAACTCCGCGTCATCGCCCGCACCGGAGTCGGCTACGACGCCATCGACACTGCCGCTTGTAATCGCGCCGGGATCGTGGTCGCCGTCACGCCGGGTGTGAACCATCACGCGGCTGCGGAACAGGCCATCGCCCTGCTGATGGGCGTCGCGCGCGGCTTCCCCACTGCCGACCGCATGGTCCGCGAAGGCCGCTGGGGCTATGTCGCTCAGCCGCGAGTCATCGGGGCGACGATTGGTATTGTGGGATTAGGCCGCATTGGGCAGGCCGTCGCCACTCGGGCCATCGGCTTGGGCCTCAAGGTGATCGCCTTTGAGCCGTTCCCTCCGGAGGAGTTCCTCCAGAAGTGGGACATCGAGCTGACCTCGCTGGAGGAACTGCTGGGGCGATCCGATTATGTGTCGCTGCATTGCCCGTACTCGAAGGACTCGCACCATCTGATGGATGCCGAGAAGTTCGCCCAGATGAAACCGGGAGCGGTGTTCATCAATACCGCGCGGGGCCTGCTGGTCGATGAGACGGCCCTCGTGGCGGCCCTGCGGAGTGGCCATCTGCGAGGGGCAGGTCTCGATGTGTTCGAGGTCGAACCACTCCCGCTGGAGAGCGAACTCCTGCAACTCTCCAACGTGCTGCTGGCCCCCCACTTGGCCGGGGCCGACAACGAATCGCGAGAAGGCACACTGACGATGTCCGCCGACACGATCGTGCAACTGGCCAGCGGGCAGTGGCCCGCTGACCGCATCGTGAACCTCAAGGGGGTCCAGAACTGGTCCTGGTCGCGTTGAGAGCGTGTCCGTAGGCGATTAGAGGGTTGGAGTCCTGACCAGGCACTCGCGGCCCCCCACTCACTCTCGATAGGATCCTTTCGCGTGGCGCTGCTCGTGGTGATCGAAGGCATTGATGGATCTGGCAAGGGGACACAGTCCGCACGCCTGCGCGACCGGCTCCTGGCGCGGGGACTGCGGACCAGCCTGCTCAGCTTCCCTCGTTATGAAGCGACTTTCTTCGGGCAGCGGATCGGCGACTTCCTCAACGGGCGCTTCGGCCAGTTGAATGAGGTCGATCCGTTTCTCGCCTCGCTGCTCTATGCCGGAGACCGACTGGAGTCGAAGGCCGAACTCAACCGGTTACTGGAGACGAGCGATGTCCTCGTGCTCGATCGGTATGTCCCCTCGAACATCGCGCATCAAGCGGGCAAGCACACCGGACGGCAGCGACGCGAGCTGGCCGACTGGATCGAGAAGATCGAGTACGACCTGTTCGGCCTGCCGCGTCCCAATCTCGTCGTGTTGCTCGATATCCCGGCGCAGGACTCGCAGGCACTGATCGCCAAGAAAGACCCGCGCAGCTACACCACGCAAGCCGCCGACATACAGGAGGCCGATTCTGACTACCTGTCCCGCGTGCGTTCGGCCTACCGCGAACTCGCCGCCGAACGAGGCTGGTCGATCGTCTCTGTGGTGGATGCACAGGGAATTCGGTCGATGGACGAACTGACCGCCGAGATTGAGCAGTTGGTCGACCGCGCCTTGCAGAGCCAAGCCGCCGCGCCCCCCGCGAAGAGATCCTAATGACCAGTCGCGTGATCGTGGAACCGGCCCCCTGCTCGGGCAGTTGGAACATGGCCGTCGACGAAGTGCTACTCGAAGCCGCAGCTGCCGGTGAGGCATGTACGCTGCGAATTTATGAGTGGGACCAGGCCACGGTTTCGCTGGGTTACTTTCAGTCGGCGGACGACCCGTCGCTGGCGAGCCGGTTTCCCCGCTTGCCGAAGGTCAAGCGGCTCTCCGGCGGTGGGGCCATTTTGCACCATCACGAGGTGACGTACTCGATGGCCATTTCAGACGGCCACCCGCTGGCGGTCAGTCCCAGAGTGTTGTACGAAGAGGTCCACCGGCGGGTCATCGCGATGCTCGCTGGTTTGGGCGTGGAGGTGCGTTTGCGAGGTGAGCCAATCCAGTTGGCCGCCGAGCCATTCCTGTGCTTCAGTCGCGGCGATGCGCGGGACATCGTCCTGGGGCCGCACAAGATCATGGGGAGCGCCCAGCGCCGGCGGCGCGGTGCGGTGCTGCAACACGGGTCGCTACTGCTGTCGCGTTCCGAGCATGCCCCCGAGTTCCCGGGGCTGGCTGAACTGGCCGGGTTCGCTCTCGCTCACCGCGAGGTCGTGGAACTGTTGCACCAGACGCTCGTCGGACTCTTGTCCGGAGTACCCCTGACGACCGGACTCACGCAGGCCGAGCAGACACACGCCGAGGAATTGGTTCGGACTCGTTATGCCGACTGGGGGAGGGCTTGAACGAACCCAGGAGTCCCGTGGAGGACAGCCGGGGGGCACTGGCGGTCGCTCTGGACCGCCAGTGTTTGCGGCGATGGACGTGTTCGAACAGCTCCCTCCCTCTCATCGGGCCACCTCAATCGAAGAACTCCGGCGGTAGCCCGTGAATCGTCGGGAGGTCCACCTCTTCCTCGCGATGGTGACTCCCACCGACGATGGAGGGGCACACACGGTCTTGCCTGCTCGGCGGGTTAGTGGCCTATAATGAGGCAGGGCTCGCCCACCATCCGTCCGCACAGAGTGAGTACACATCACATGACCGCCACCCGCCTGCCACTGTCGGTCCGCATCTTTCCATGCATTCGGCCCATGAGCGGACTTCTGAGGTCCGGTACGTGTCTCGCTCTCACGATTCTAACGCTTCTGGCAGGAGCAGATGTGTGCGGCGAAACGAAACCCGGCCCGGATGTGAAGGCCACGGTATCCCAGCATTTTGCTGCAGGTGTCATCGACTCAGCTGGCCAGATTGGCTACGTCTACATGGAAGGCGGCAAGATCGCAGCGATTGAACTGACCAGCGGCCAAGAACTCTGGAAATCCCAGGCGGCGATGTGGCCATTGATCGGTGTGGGTGACGAACTCCTCGTGCTGGTCCGCAGCGAGAAAGAGATGGTCGTGCAATGGCGTGAGCCTGCGACGGGAAAACGGCTGCGAGATTCGGACCCGATCGCCCTGCCGGCCTGGGCCACCCGGCCCATCGGCCTGTCCCCACGCTGTGGGGTACTTGAAGGACAGCTCCTGCTGGAGTGGTTGGTCGTGGAGGACTCCGACGGCGGCATTCCCCCCCTCACGGGATCTGGTCAGGTGAAAGTCGAACTCGCCTCCGGTCAGGTGTCCGCAGCCCCCTTCCCCCCCGCAGTGCAGCTCCAGACCCTGGCACCGAAGCAACACCAGTCGCTCGGAGCGCTGACGTTTTCCATCGTCCAAACCATGGAAGAGCTTCAGCCACAGTTCGTCACCTACAAACGCACATTACGGGCCGTGGACGCGACGGGAAAACAGGTCTGGGAACGTCCCTTGCCGACCAT
>JAYTWO010000625.1:0-1879 GCA_043743415.1 Planctomycetota bacterium | reverse complement strand
CCAACACTGTTCGGCACAGCATGTGATTCTGGCATGCGATCATTCGATTTGCGATTCCATGAGCCTTGGAGAGATCAAGTTGGGCTGGCGAGTGGCCTGTGCCATTGATCGCCAGCCGGAAATGAGGCTGGAAGCGCGCAGCGTGAAGGGGCTCGGATCGTGATGTGCGATCGAGCCGGCGGCGCAGTCAGTTGGTTTTTGCGGCCTGCTCGTCGGCCTCTTTCAGCTTCGCGACGTGTGCCGCAACCTCGTCGGCCGTCGCCCAGCCCGTCAGGAAGTAGCACAACATTTCCTGAGTTCGCTTCGTCGGTTTGCGACCCGTCCAGAGAGCGATGAGCAGGCAGGCGATGATGGCGCAGTACGTCTGAATCGTGATCCCGTTTCGGTTGTGGCTGAGCAGGTGGCGACAACCGAGCAGATGCTTGAATTGACGGAAGAAGATCTCGATGGTCCAGCGGTATTCGTACAGCAGCGCGATGATCTCGGCGGGGACATCCAGCAGGTTGGTCGCGATTCTCAGGAACCCGTCGCTGTCGACACCCGACGTTCCTCCCTTGTACTTGCCCTTGGATATGTGCGGTTTGATCTTCACGATCACCAGCCGGATCGGATGATCGGGAAGGTCTCTTTGGGCCTGCGAACGGCCCAGCGTCACCACCTGATCGGAGAGGACTCGGGCGACCCGATCGGCCTCGGTCAACGGTCGTTCTTCCAGGACTTCATAGACGCTGTTGTCGCGAATTCGACAGACGTAGCTGGATTGGCGGGCCACGATGGAGTTGAAGAGGCTGAACTTCGCGTATCCCCGGTCCATCACGTAGCAGCGATCCGCGTCGATCGTCCGCTCGAGGACGGCGCGTTCAGCGTTGTCTCCGCCACCGTCGCGGGTCACGTCGATCCGAGACGGCTGGTGGCGATCGACCTCGAAATGCGTGTGCAGCCGCCATTTGATCATCCCCTTGCCCGTTTGCCGTTTCAGGACGGATGCGGTCATGATCCGGGGCATCGCCGAGATGATCGTCGCATCGACCAGCGTCAGCGTGTGAGTGATGTCCTTCAGCCGCGAGTCTTTGGACAACGGCTGGAGCTGACCTCCGAGTTCCCGAATGATCTCAATCAACCGCTCGGGATCGAACACGGTGGCCGCTTCCGAGAGCGATCCCAGTGACGCTCGCGCACACCCCAGCCGCTTCTGCACGTTCTGGAGTTCGCTGGCCTGCTGGATGGCCCACAACGAAGAACACGTCGGATTGAACAAATAGAGCAGGACCAGTAGGCAGTACTGGTCGTAATGGAGTTCGCGGTTGCCCGCGCGGTCTCGGAGACACCCGTCATCCCGGAGTCGCTCCAACAGCGGATGGAGCTGGTCAAAGTACTTCAGCCCGACAATATCGGACTGCTTCAGCGGTCCCGCAGCGGACTGCTGTAAATCGGCATCAGGATCAGCATCAGGTGCGGCCGTACTTTCGCGGAGAGTCTCCATGACCGTAACATAGGCGACCTGATCTCAGGCGCAAAAAGCGTGCCGAACAGTGTTGAGTCTCGACCCCTTTGATCTGTCCCCGTCTACCGCGTTTTGCCGCTCGCCAAGCCGCCGTGACGTGTGCCAACCCGGCGCACTTCTCGGTGCCATCTAGGTGGCACATATCCCATAAGGGACCATAAGGCGTCACCCCTTGATGGGGGTGACGCAAAGAAACAGAAAACTGCTGCCCCGCCGCCCGACCCCGGTCACCCGCCCCCCGCGCCGGTGGTTATTCGGGGGGCAAGGGCAGTAGAGTGATACTCTCCACAGATTCGCATTCTTAGAACTGACGAAACGCAACACCCCATATTTGAACAAGCCTTCAAAAACATTGACGACGTGCTTTGGAAAGAG
>JAYTWO010000624.1:0-6888 GCA_043743415.1 Planctomycetota bacterium | reverse complement strand
GACGGTGCCGACGAACTTGAGTTCGATCGTCTTGTCCCCGGCCCCGATCTCGACGGTGAACTTCACGTCCTTGCCGCTGATCGAACCGCTGGCGATGCGGCCCTCGCCGGACTCACTGTTCAGGGTGCCCGTCAAGCGATTCCCGTCCTGGGCCAGGTCCAGCGTGGCCTCGGTCGGCTCCTTACCGGATTCGATCTTCATCTCCCAGTGCCCGGTCAATTGAGCAGCGGGTGGAGCGGCATCTTTGTCGTCGCTGGTCTTCGGTTTGTTGAACTCGTAGGTCAGGCCGTCCAGCAGCACATACCGGACCTTGGCTCCCTTGTCCGATAGCGGTCCACTGAGGACGACCACATGCCCGCGCTTACCGGATTCCAACGTGCCGAGCTGCGACTCGACACCGAGTATCTCCGCGGCATCGCGAGTGAGTCCCGCCACCGCCTGGTCCTCGGTCAGCCCGTACTCCATATGCAGCCTTACCTGCTCCAGCCAGTCGCCGGGCTGCTTGAGGCCCTTGGACGAGAATGCGATGCGGACCCCCTTCGCCGCCAACTGGCCCGGCAGCGCGGCCCGCTTCTTCCAGTGGGCCAGACGGTCGTCCTGGTAGCGCTGCGGCGGTTCGACCTCGACTCGCAACCCATCGACGGCGGAGATTTTCAGTTCGTGGTCCTTGTTCTTATTCTTCTCTTTGATGTCCTTCAGCGAGAACTTCGGCTTCTCTCCCAGATCGAGCGACACAATCACCTCGCACTTCGCCGACGCGATGCGATCGATGGCGGCGATCGGTTCGGTGCCCATGCAGAGGACCGGATCGAGTTGGAATTCCTCACTGAAGTCGAGCGCCCGGTCGAGTTCATCGCGCCCAGCCAAGTGCGGCACGAGAAACAGCGGGGTGATGTCTTTGGCCAGCACTTGTGAGAGTGCATTAAGCACCGGATCCTCATGCGGCGGCGAGATCGTTGCCGGGAACTTTTCGGCCAGCGCCAGATGTTCGCGATAGTGGGCTGCGTCGAGGAGGGCCTGCCGCAGATGAGCTGTGGCTCCCATGAGCGTCGACGGATACATCGCGTGCGCGGGCCCCTGTTCCGGCGGGGAGGCGAGCATGAACGAGCACATGCTTCCCGACCAGAGGACCGACTCGCGCGCGGGCAACCCCGACAGCGACACCAGAGCCGTCTGCCCCCCCACGACCGGGGCGAAATTCACGAGGTGGACATCGGTGATCCCGGCCTTGCGCCGCGAGGCTTGGAACTCGGCATCGCGAATCGCATGGTCGCCGACTTGCAACTCCGGAGTCATGTCCCGGCGATTGTCCGGGCGGGTGGCGGCCAATAAGTTCTCGTCATAATTGACCGCTCGCCCGGCATTCGGCCCCGGCACGCTCGGTTTGAGCTTGGCCTCGCACATCGCATCAATGAAGCCTGGATAGACGACCAAGTCCTTGCCGGGAATGATCTCCGCCCCTACCGGGATGACGATGTCCTTCCCCACTGCGACGATCATGCCATCGCGGATGACCAGCGTACCGCCATCGATGACTTGGCCGGGAGCGGTAACGAGCTTCGCCCCCTGAATCGCGACCACGCGCGGGCGAAACCCGGTCGGGTGAGTCGTCTCCGGCAGCAGGTCATCCCCGCGCAGCCTCGATTGCGAAACGGCACACAGACCCGCCGCCAGCAGCGCGAGTCCGAGAATGACCGCGATTCGAACGGTCGAGGTCGCGGCGGGAACAGAGGCGGATCGATGCGACATGAGTCATCCCAGGCAGGCAGCTCCGCGCGCACCGGCAGCGCAGAACCAAACATCCAAGGTTAGGCCGCAACCCGACCGGACGCCAGAGTTTCCGGGGAAAAAGGCCAGTCGGATGGGCAATCCTGCCCGTCCCCGAGACGTATAAACTGCCCGAGCGAGTCCACATGGGCTGCCCCCCGCCCTCGCCCCATGCCACCCGCTCTCGACGCTCGGATGTCGCTCGGGGACGGGCAGGATTGACGTAACCGACATAAGTCGAAAATCAGCGAGTTGGCCCCTCTGAAACACTGGGTTTTCGGAGGTATTTTCGTCCGATATCGACCTTTGTCGGGCGCGTCAGGAGTGCCCATCCTACTGGTTCAATCCGGCAGCCTGCGGCCGGTGACCTGCTCCAGGTAGGTCCGCACCAGACGGATCACCTTCTGGCCGTACTCGATGCCGTGAAACGTCATCAACGGGTACGGCGTGCCGCCCGCCTGGATCGCGGCAAACGGCATCGGGCTGGCAGCTGTGCGACTCGGGCTGGCGGAGGAGGGAGAGGACATCCCGCGCATGATCCGGCAGTCGGTGATCGTCTCGGGGGGGAACCGCTTCTGGATCGCGACCGGCCCCCAGCCCCAGCGCATGGTCACGAGATCCGAGGCGATTGAGATCAACAGCTTTCCCTGGGCGAAGGCCATCACCAGGCTCCCAATGAACAGTGCGGGTGTCAGGAACATGAGGGCCACAAAGATGACCTTGATCGTTCCAAAACCGACCGGCCCTTTCATGAGCGACTGTGCGAGAAAGAACACCACCCCGCCCGCCCACACCGTGAGAAACACCAACCCCAGCGTGCGGACGATCCTGATGAACCGGCTGGGAGGGAACAGCGGATAGCGGATATAGACTCGCGCGGGATCGGATTCGTCGACCTCCAGCCCCTCGGGCAGGTTCTCCGATCCACCCGCTCGCAGTGGGGGCCAGAGCGTTCTCGATCCCGAGTTTTCGGACTGGGTCTGGCAGGCATCGCACAAGACCCGAGCGTCCGTCGCTCCCACTTCGCTGGCGGTGATGCTTACTCCGCACCCGGAGCACACAGTGTCACTCGTCGAGGGGAACAGGGCCTCCGTCTCGACTCCCAGAAAGTCATTGATCGTGCGGGCCAGATACTCTTTATCGGTGGGTGTCAGCCCGGTGCCGAACGACTCCTGGCGTCCCTCCCCATGCACCGTGACCGCATGCACCGGCACATCGTTGACGGAATAGCTCTCTGTCAAGACTGCCTTTGATGTCGGGCTCAGCAGCAACTCGCGATTCGTCGTGCGAAACAGCTTGCGTTGAGTCACCAGACGGTCCTTCTCCAGCAACAGATACAACCGCATGAACCGCATCCGCACCCAGCCGATCATCAGCCCGATCCCGACCATCCAGAAGACCGCGACGAACACGACGGGGAATACCTCGATCTGCCCCTTCGCTTTGAACATGGTGAAATACATGATCGTCGAGAACACGGCCATGAACGCGTTCCAAACAATCGCAAAGCACCCCAGCCCTCCCCCACCACTCGCATTCGGCGGCAGATGCACCACCAACCGATCGGTTGTCCGTTCGATAATCTCCACCTGCCGGGCCGGGTCGATAGCGGTGTCGTCGTGACCGTGCGAATCGGCGGGCAGCGGGTTCCCGGCGATGGCCTCGTCGTCACTCCCCAGTTGAGCTTCCACTGCTGAGAGGTCGACCTCGGACAGCGAAGCCGAACAGAGCGGGCACTCGCGTCGGTCGCGGTCGATCTCGGCCGGCTCCAGCGTCGCCCGGCAGGCGGGACAGGTGATGTTCATGGGCGTTCGACTCCCGAGACCTTGTGGCAGTGAAGATACGGTACACCGGTCTGGCGGGCGGGGAAAGACAGCAACGTAGGCGATGTCACTTCGCACCGGGGAGCGCTCGACGCGGGGAGCAGGATTGTGCGGACCAGCTGTCGAAGGGGACGGGCAGGATTGACGCGCCCGACAAAAGTCGATTTTGGACGAAAACGCCTCGAAAAACCCAGTGTTTCAGAGGGGGCAACTCGCCGTTTTTCGACTGATGCCGGTTACGTCAGGATTGCCCATCCGACGAAGGAGAGGCCGGGCCAAATGGGCCCGGTCTACGGCTCTTCGGTGCCGAGGACGACCAGACTCGAAATCGTGGTCAGCGTTCCGGCCAGCAGCCACCAGGTGGGGGCCTCGTGGAAGACGAGTACGCCCATCAGGCCACCCATGGCGGCCTGGCTGGCGTTGATGAGGTTCACACGCACGACCGGCAGGTGTCGCAGAGCCTCGGAGACTGCGAAGAACCCGATGGCGTTCAAGATCCCCGCCGTCAGCAAGGCGGCGTACCCTCCGCGATCCAGGACCTGTGTCAGTGGCACCCAGCCCCGGTTTGCAATCGCGATCAACAGCGGGCACATCGCGATCGTGGCTGAATACCCGAGCACCACCGAGATTGGAATCCCGAGGCGAATCGACCGCCGAATCACGACCCCTGAGATCGCAAAACCGATCCCGCTCCCAAACGCCGCTGCGGCTCCGAGGGCGGCGTCCTGCCAGCTCATCAGCGAGGACGCCGACGCGGCACGCGTCCCCTGACTGAGCAGCACGACGGCCAGTATCAGCAGTCCCATCGCGACGACCATGCGGGGGCGAATCGGATCGTGCAGCACGATCCGCCCGAGGATCGCACTCGTGGTGATGAGCGACGCAAAGCACAACGGTACAGACAGTGCCAATCCCGCCCGGCTCAGTCCGTACTGGAACAGCACGTTGCCGCAGAACTGCATCAGCAGCCCATTCGCGATCAGCCACAACAGGATGTCGCGCGGCGGGACGATGCGGGATCCGCGTCGTGCCAGACCCGCCATCAGGAACCAACCCGCGACCGCCGTGGGCATGACCTTCCACGAAGCGACCCACATCGCCCAATCGAGGTCCGTCCGCACGGCGACTTGCCTCAGCCCCACATTCGTGAAGCTGTAGCACAGGGCGGCAAAGCTGCCGAGGAGCAGGCCCTGGAACGCAGGGGGAAATCCCGCCCAGCGTTCGCGCCAACTCAACGACCGAGGGCCAGCCGGTCCCGAATCCGGGGTGTCGGTCATGCGGGTGCCTTGGAGAAGTGGAGGAGGCGGGCCGAGCCTCCCCAGCGATCGCGAACGGGCAGCGAGCGAGTCACTCGAAAAAGTCTCCGTCGAACTGGAGATCCTCTTCGGTGAGTAGCGTAAACCCCTTGTGCTTCAGGACGGTAATCGCCTGATCGAGGTTGTCGGCGTGGATGGCTGCGGCACGACCCCCACTGCGGACCTGGGGAATGCTGTAGATGTAATGCACGTTGATTTCGGCACTCATCAGGGCTTGGAGGACTTCCGTAAACGGCTGGCTGGTTTGCGGCAACTGAACCCCGATGATGTCGGATTCGGTGAAGGTATGGCCGCCCAGAGTGAGAATCTCTCGCGCGTGGTCGACCTGATCGACCACCAGTCGGGCCACCGCGAAGTCGACCGAATCGACCATACTCAGGCTCGCCACCCGCAGATCGTGCCGCTCCAGCTTCCGCAGCAAATCGTGCAGCTTGCCGACGCGGTTCTCCATGAAGACACAGAATTGATGCAGGCAAGGCCAGTCGTGGCCGCGCATCGTCTGAGGCTCGATGGCAATATTGTCATCTTCGTCGTCGCCGAAATCCGCTGGCATCCGTTCCCCTCCCGAGGAATCCGTGGTAGCTTTCGCACTCGCGCTGGTGGTGGACGGATGCTGGGCAGCATCTGCGGTCACACGATCCTCGCCGGTTTTCACCGCACACAGTGTACGGCATGGAGAATCCGAGGGTCAAACTGAGTTTCCGAGCGGGACCACCACCGTGGGAGCATCTCAGGCGAGCGGCAGGCCGGATGTGACCGAGACCGCATGGTTGCCTCCCCTGTACGACGGGCTTTCAGCCCGTCGAAGCATGTGCTGTGCATGCTGAAACACTTGCCGCTGACAGGGACGGGCAGGAATGCCCGTCCTACGGTCAATCGTCTCCTGCCGGCACTCCCACAGGGCCAACAATGATCCGCACGTTTCTGTTCGACATGGGCAATGTCCTCACCCGGTTCTCACACGACACGATGTGCCAGCAGATTGGCCAGTTGTGCGGGTTGAGTGGTGAGGCGACCTTTCGGTTGTTGATCGACTCGGGTCTGCAATGGGAGTTCGAGCGGGGGCGGATTACCGAGGTGGCGTTCCGGGATCGGTTGTCGGAACTGGTGGGGATGTCGCTCGACCTCACTGCGCTGAGGCAGGCGTCGTCGGACATCTTCGATCCGATCGTGGAGATGAAGCCGATTCTCTGGAGCCTTAAGAAGCAAGGCTATCGACTGGTGCTGTTGTCGAACACGACGGTGTCGCACTTCGACTGGATCAAGGGGCGATATGACTTTCTGGAGCCGTTCGATCACTGCGTGGTGTCGTTCGAGGCCGGAGCCATGAAGCCCGATCCGCCGATCTACGAGGCCGCACTGAAGGCAATTCACTGCGATCCCCACGAGGCGTTCTACACCGACGACATCCCCGAATACGTGGTGAAAGGCCGCGAGTACGGGTTCCAAGCCGAAGTCTTCACCGGCCCGACGGAGTTGCTAAAGCACTTGGCAGCGCGCGGGGTGCGGGTGTAGATTGTGGCACGACGCTCCGCGTCGTGAGTCACGTCGGAGTGGCCCAGACGCTGCTTTGAGCGTCTGGGTTGTGCCACAACAAGAGGAAACAGAGAACACGCTTGTCTTCATTCCCACTTGTTCCTCTGCCACCCAGCCATCCAAAGCGATGTCTGGGCCACCCTGCCTACGGACACAGACTGCAAGATTCCGAAAAGATTTTTCTGGACAGGCTGAATTCAGTCGCTAGGATTAGTCCATCTTGCAAATTCGGACCGCCATTCGATGATCCGACCGAAACAGATCACCTGATCGCCGCTGAGGAGTACGTCATGGCCCACCGTTCTTCCGTCTGAGCGATCTGCTGCGCTCATTCTTTTCCGATAGCTTCCGCTCCCCGCGCTCGCGTCGCCGTATGATGTCTCCCACCCTCCGATCCATCCCGGCCTTGGAGCAGCGGCTGTTGCTGAGCGGGGCGGCTCCGTATG
>JAYTWO010000623.1:0-11782 GCA_043743415.1 Planctomycetota bacterium | reverse complement strand
CGGCCTGGACATACAGGGATTGGGCGTTGGCCCCCGCTCGAATTCCATCCACAAAGTAGTAGGGCATGATGATCCTTGCTCAGTCGGGCCAATCTGCGGAATCCGACAGGTTGCCTCTTCCGTCGCGGATGTGCCTTGGCACAAGATGCTACCTCGCGAATGCCTACTGGTGCAAGAACCTCCTCCCACTGGAGGGGGCGCAGGTGCATTTGCCAATTGGCGATATTCCGTCGCCTCTGTCCCCTCTCCCCCACAATCGATGCGGCATTCGGAGTGGACTCCACAGTGGACTGAGTGGGCCGGGATGCGGGTCCAGAACGGGCGATTTGGCCCCCTCATCCCTCCCTCTACCCACAGTCAAATCCCCCCGAAAAATCACACCTCCAAGAGGGGAGAGGGGCCGAGGAGACCGGCTGCCGACTTTTCTGTTGCACACACCGCCCTGCCAGAAAATCCTCGATTGCTGGCGTCGAGTGCTCCGCTGCTGCACAATAGCCACTCGCCCGTTCGCAACCTCGCGATCCGGCGATCATTTGCCCCTTCCGAGGGAGGGGCCTTTCGGTCGAGAACTCCATGCCGCCACGCCAGTCCCGAATTGGGTTTCTGCTGTTTATGGTCTACTTGGCCCTCTATGGGGGGTTCGTGGGGATCAACGCCTTTTCGCCCGCACTGATGAAGTCGACGCCGATCGCCGGAGTGAATCTGGCGGTGTTGTACGGCTTCGGGCTGATCATCGCCGCGATCCTGATGGCCTTCCTGTACGGGTTCATCGGCAACTCCGCCGGAGACGCCGAGGACCAGTCGTAGGACGGGCTTTCCAGCCCGTCCCCGAGCGTCTCCTCCCCACTAAACCTCGCCGTTAGTCCACCGGACACCGTGCCCGAGAGACACGTCGACCGCCGGATGGGACGGGCAAGATTGCCCATCCTACAATCGCTCAACCCTCATCGCCCGACTCCTGACTCCCCCATGCAATACGAACCCTCCCCACTCGCCGTCGTCATCTTCTGCCTGTTTGTCGGCGTGACGCTCGGCCTGAGCTTCTGGCTCGGCCGCAAGGCCAAGACCGCTCAGAGCTTCTTCGCTGCCCACGGCCAGATTCCGTGGTTCGTCAACGGGGTCGCCTTCGCCGGGGACTATCTGTCGGCGGCGTCGTTCCTGGGCATCTGCGGGCTGATCGCGTTCTATGGGTACGACGGGTTCCTGTACTCGATCGGGTATCTGGCCGGGTGGATTGTGGCTCTGTTCGTGATCGCTGAGCCGATGAAGCGACTCGGCAAGTTCACCTTCGCGGACGCCCTCGACGCCAAGTTCGGCTCCCCCGGCATCAAGATCGCCGCCGGAATCAGCACGCTGGTGGTCAGTCTGTTCTACCTGATCCCGCAGATGGTCGGAGCCGGGGCGCTCGTCAAGCCGCTGCTGAACTTTGACCACTCGACGGGGGTGATCGTGGTCGGCATCGTGGTGATCCTGATCGTCGTGACCGCCGGGATGGTCAGTACGACCTGGGTGCAGTTCATCAAAGGGACGCTGCTGATGCTGCTGTGTGGACTCATGGTGGGAATGATTCTCACGCGAGGGCATCGCATCATGAGTCCTGTTGATGGCACACTGAGTCAGTCTGAATCTTCAGGCATCTTTAATTCCAAGGACGAGGCGTTGTGGTTTAAGCTGTCTCGTTTCATGAGACTGGAGGGGCACATTGATCTGAGCAGTATGGCTGAACCCAAGCTCGCAACGGGTGCCTGGGCCGCGAAGCCTTATTACCGCTTTCCTGTTTCGAACGGACAGGGTGTTGTCGTCGTCCGTGACGAGGAGAAGACAGGACAGCTTGTGGTCTGTCAGATGGTGAAGACCGTCAACAAAGTCAAACAGATCAACGGACGCCCTCAGAAGAAGGGAGAGGTTGACCTCAAGCGGGTGGGGGAGATTCTCAAACTCTCATCAGGCGATTCAGAATCCGGGCCGCTTGGTCCGTTGAGCTATCTCACGACTCTTCAAGACAGTGAAGTGATTGTGACTGGGACTGACAAATTCAAGGACGATGATGGTGAAGAAGTCACGATCTACTACCCTAAGATCGTCAAAGGGGCTGATTTGCTGGTCCCCGGCGGCAGCCCCACCTTCGCTGGCATCAAGTCCGATAAGTTCGTCGACAAGCTCGACTTCATCTCCCTGATGCTGGCCCTGTTCTGCGGCACCGCGTCGCTGCCGCACATCCTGATTCGCTACTACACCGTCAAGGACCAGCGAGCGGCCCGGCTGAGTACGATCGTCGGCATCGCCAGTATCGGGGTGTTCTACATTTTCACGCTGTACATCGGTCTGGCTGCGATGACCAGCCTCGTCCTCGACCCCAGCGACTCCAACATGGCCGCCCCGCTCCTCGCCCGCAGCTTCGGCGAGTGGATGTTCGCAGCTGTGTCGGCAGTGGCGTTTACGACCGTGCTCGGGACGGTCAGCGGGTTGATCCTGGCAGCGAGCGGAGCAGTGGCCCATGACCTGATGTCGCACGGGTTCGGTGTGCAGCTCGATGACAACGGGAAGGTCCGCGTGGCGAAGATCTCGGCGGTGGTCGTCGGGCTGATCGCCATCTGGCTGGGGATTCAGTTCCAGGGGTTCAACGTGACGTTCCTGGTCGGGTGGGCGTTCAACATCGCCGCGTCCGCGAACCTGCCGTCGCTGATCATGCTGCTGTTCTGGAAGCGGACCACCAAGCAGGGGATCATCACCGCGATCATGGTTGGGTTGCTCTCGTCGCTGACCTGGGTACTGTTGAGCAAGGACGCCCTGACCAAGCTCTACGGTTACCCGAGTACCGTGATCCCGCTGGTCCCGTTCAGCCAGCCGGGGATCGTGACGATCCCACTCGGGTTCCTGACGCTGGTGGTCGTGTCGCTGCTGACGTACAGGTCCGAAGAGTCCAAGGCGGCGTGACGTAGGATGGGCATTCCTGCCCGTCCCCGAGCGACTCACACCTGCCAACAACCACCCCGCTGGGCCGCCGAACATCGTGCCCCAACGAGACGCCGAACCCCGCACCGGACGGGCAGGAATGCCCGTCCTACGCTCCGAACCTCGCCCCATGAACGACGAACCCGACGATCCCCCGCACATCTCCACCCCCGTGAACCCCTTCTGGAAGGCGGTGATCGTGACCGGCTTCCTGTTCGTCGGGACCACACTGGCCATCGTCATGACGCAGTTCGGTGACACGCGATCACCGGCCAACATTTTCCTCCGCCAGCACGGGGCGCTGCTGGCGTCGATCGAGGTCGGCGCGGTGCTCATCAGCGGCGTACTCGCCATGGCCATCGACCAGAAGCAGACCCGAGCCGCCGCCCGCTCGCATACGACAGCCTCCCCTCCCCCTCCACTTCCCACCGAGGAGCCGCCCCATGTGGGTTAAAGTCTGCGGATGGAACGACCCCGCTATCCTGCGCGAGTCGCTGGCCCTCAGCCTCCCGGACGCCATCGGTTTGAACTTCTTCAAGAAGTCCCCGCGTGTGGTCAACTGGCTCAAGGCCCGCGAGATGCGGCGAATGCTCCCCGCATCGGTCGACACGGTCGGCGTCTTCGTCAACCACACGCCCGCCGAGATTCGCAAGCTAGTCACCGATGTCGGCCTGACCCATGTCCAGTTGCACGGGGACGAGTCGCCAGCGATTGCCTGGCTGCTCAGGGATCTGTCGCTCATCCGGGTGTACCGCCTGAAGACTCCGTCGCTCGATCCGATCAAGCAGGACTTGGCCGCCTTGGCTTCTCGGAGAATCCGCCCCTGGGCGTGCCTGGTCGATGCCTGGCACGCCACCGACTACGGCGGGACCGGCGCGGTCGCCCCCTGGACCGCCCTCACCGAGTGGAAAGCCGAGTGGCCACGCCTGATCCTGGCGGGCGGCCTGACCCCCGAGAACGTCGCCGAAGCCTGCCGAGTCGTCCGTCCCTTCGGCGTCGACACCGCCAGCGGGGTCGAGTCCACGCCAGCGAAGAAATCACCCCAACTCGTGCAGAAATTCCTGGAGGCTGCCCGCACCTAAGCGGGGGCCAGCGGGATTCATGGACGAGTGTCGTCTTTCGCTGCGCGAAAGAACGCCCTTTCGCGGAGCGAAAGGCGACTCTCAGTGTTTGACAGCGTCTGGAACACCACTGCGAGTCGCGGAGGGGTCTGGCCTAAGAGCGGCGGTCCATCGGAACGAAGTCGCGGGCTCCGTGGCCGGTGTAGATCTGACGCGGACGGGCGATCTTCTGCTCGCTGTCTTCGAGCAGTTCCGCCCATTGAGCGAGCCACCCGACCGTGCGGGGGATCGCGAACATGACCGGGAACATCGTCACCGGCAGGCCCATCGCCTGGTAGATCAGCCCTGAGTAAAAATCGACGTTCGGGTAGAGCTTGCGCTTGATGAAGTATTCATCGTTGAGGGCGATCTTCTCCAGTTCGAGAGCGATCTCCAGCAGCGGATTGCGGCCCGTCACTTCGAACACCTCGTCAGCCGTTTGCTTGATGATCTTGGCCCGGGGGTCGTAGTTCTTGTAGACGCGATGGCCGAACCCCATCAGCTTGCACTTGCCCCCCTTCACCTGATCGATGAACGACGAGACGTTCTTCACATGGCCGATCTCCGCCAGCATCTTCAGGACCGCCTCGTTCGCTCCTCCATGCAACGGGCCATACAACGCCGCTGCGGCCCCGGCCAAGGCGCTGTACGGATCAGCCTCGGACGAGCCGATCGCCCGCATGGCGTTCGTCGAGCAGTTCTGCTCGTGGTCGGCATGCAGGATGAACAGGATGTCGAGCGCCTTGGCCAGCACCGGGTGCGGCTCGTGCGTCGCGTCCATCATCTTGAACATCATGCTGAGAAAGTTGCCGGTGTAGCTCAACTTGTTGTTCGGGTAGTTGTACGGATACCCTTGACAATGCCGGTACGAGAAGGCGGCAATCGTCGGGGCCTTGGCAATCAGGCGGCAAATCTGCTTGTTGCGCGAGGCCCGGTCGCGCACGTTCTTCGCCTCCGGGTAGAACGTCGACAGACCCGCGACCGTACTGATGAACATCCCCATCGGATGGGCGTCATAGCGGAACCCCTCCATCAGTTGCTTGACGTTCTCATGCACAACCGTGTGCCGTTGAATCGACTGCTCCCATTCGGCCAACTGATCGCAATTCGGCAACTCCCCATTCAGCAGCAGGTAGGCCGTTTCCAGGAATGTGCTGTGCTCGGCCAGCTGCTCGATGGGATAACCCCGGTAGCGCAGGATGCCCGCGTCACCATCGATGTCGGTGATGCTGCTGCGGGTCGAGGCGGTGTTGAGGAACCCCGGGTCGTAGCTCATCATCCCGAATTCGGCGTCGGTGACCTTGATTTGCCGCAGATCCGCGGCGCGGATGGTCCCGTCCGTAATCGGGAGGGTGTAGGTTTTCCCGGTTCGGTTGTCGGTGACTGTCAGAGTGTCCGCCATCACTTGCCTTTCCTGCGTCTGCGCGATTGGAGGCTGTTCCAATCGCTGAACAGCCTCCCAATTTCGAAGGCGTGAGGTTATTCGATCCCCGCCGGTGATGCCACTTCGTCCACGAGAGTATTCGCCCATGGGAAGCCGAGCCGACTTCCGGTTCCGCCCGCCAGTCCGTGCGCCCCCGCCGAATGACAGTCGATCTCTGATTCGACGACCAACGCCTCGATTTCACTGAACAGCGATCAGTGGCTCAGTTCTTCCCGCCGCCCAAGTCCAGCGGCACCAGTGTCGGTTCCTTCACCTCCACCGTCCGCACCTCGCCCCGTGCCAGCAGCGACGGAGCTGACGCTTGCGAATGATCCCGGCCCTCGTACACGTCGAAGTCATTGAAGAACAGCTTCTTCGCAATCCAGTACGCCCAGCTCTTCTCGGGCACTGCGGAGGCCGGGTTGTACTGCGAGGGGCGGACCTGCATCGCGTTCAGTTCGGCCATCGCGGTGGCGCGCACGGTGCCGTCTTTGGCCGAGTGCTTCGTCACGAGATGGGCCAGCAGGTCGGGCCGCTCTAGGACGATGCAGCCGCGTGTGGTGTCGCGGGCCAGTTCGCGGAAGTCCTTGAGGAACGGCGACTCGAACTTCTCGACCAGCGTCTTCGACTCATCATGGATCGAGTCGGTCACGAACTGCACGATCGGGCAGGGCTCGATGCCGCCCCAGGGGTTGATGTGGTGCGAGATGCCGGTGGCTGCGGGGCAGAGGGCTTGACCCGCGTGGTCGTAGTAGGCGTCGACGAATACGATCGGCTTCTTGGCCCGCATCTCGACGACGAACTTCCGAATGCGGAGCATCTCTTCGGGGGTCAGGCACAAGTCCTCGCAGGCCTGCGGTCCCATCGGGCGGTAGACGTGAAACCAGGTATAAAACACCCCCATCTCGATCAGCCGGTCGACCCACTTCTCGGTGACGAGGTCATCCAGGTTTGTCTTGCACACGCTCGTGCAGACCCCGGTGAACACCTTGTTCTTGAGGCAGTTCTCGACCCCCTGCATCGTCTTCGACAGCACCCCGGCCCGGCCCCGACGCTCATCGCTGACGATCTCGGAACCCTCGACGCTGATCAGCGGGGTGACGTTCCCGAGCTGACGGATGCGTTTCGCGACCTCATCGGTGATGAAGTGACCGTTGGTGAAGACCTGGAAGTAGCACTCCGGATGCTCAGCGAGTATGTCGAGCAGATTCGGGTGCATGAACGGCTCGCCGCCCACGATCCCGAAGAAGACGTTGCCAGCTGCCTTGGCCTCGTTGATCAACTTCCGCATCGCCACGATGTCGATGATCTGCTGCTTGGCGGCGACATCGACCCAGCACCCCTGGCACCGCAGGTTGCACGAGTTGATGACCGAAATATACAGAAACGGCGGAAACACCTGCCCCTTCTTGAGCCGGTTCTTGTACCGCTGGACCGACAAGCCCCCCTTGACCCCCATGTTCCAGGCCAGCTTCCACAGCAGCCGCTTGTCGGTCTCGAAGAGAATCCGCTTGGCCATTCGAAGATACATCGCGCGGGTCTCGCTGTCGGGGGGTGGGGTCGGCTGCCTCACCGATTCTAGCGATTGCTGGAACTGGCGACGAACCTTCGCCGCCATTCTCGCAGCCGCACGAGATTGTATACTGGCGCGACATGGCCACCTCATTCACTTTTCAACGGAACTCGACCACGATGCCCCACAAAACTCTGATGGCCACAGCATGGCTGGTCTGCTTCTCGGTGCGTTTGGCCGTAGCTGCGGAGATCCCGGACTGGCGGGCTTGGCGTGGGCCGTTGGGGAACGGCAGCGTGGAACAGGGGAACTATCCCGTCAAGTTCAGCGCGGACGACTATCTGTGGCGTACGGCTTTGCCGGGCAAGGGCTGTTCGACGCCGATCTTGCACGGCGGGTTGATTTACCTGACCGCCCCGGCCGAGGGGCAGGACGCGCTGCTGTGCTACGACTTCCAAGGCACCGAGAAATGGCGGGCCGTCTTCGGGGCAGAGAACGCCGGGAAGCATCGCAACGGGTCAGGCAGCAATGCCTCCCCAGCCACGGACGGCCAGGGCGTGTTCGTCTTCTTCAAAAGCGGTACGCTGGCCGCTGTGGAACTCGATGGCCAGGAGCGATGGAAGACTGACCTCGTGGAGCGATTCGGGAAGGACACGTTGTACTGGGATCATGGCACCTCACCGGTGTTGACGGAGAAGTACGTCATCATGGCCCGCATGCACCAGGGGGAGTCGTGGCTGGCGGCGTTTGATAAGGTCAGTGGCAATCTGGTCTGGAAGGTGGCACGCAACTACACCACGCCGACCGAATGCGATCACGGCTACACGACGCCGCTCGTCATTCAGCACCAGGGGCAGGAAGCGATCCTGGTCTGGGGGGCGGAACACCTGACGATTCACAAGACGACCGATGGGCAGGTCGTCTGGTCGTGCGGCAACTTCAATCCAGATGCGAACAAGCTGTGGCCCGCCATCGCCACGCCGGTGATCGTGGGGGACATGGCGGTGATCGCGTATGGCCGCAATGATCGGGGCATTCCGCGATTGCACGGGATCAAGCTGACGGGAAGCGGGGATGTCACGTCGACCAATCATGTGTGGCAACGAGACGATATCGGCACGTTCGTCCCGACCCCCGTCGCCTACAAGGGGCGCGTGATTCTGGTCCGTGACCGAGGCGAAGTCGCGAGCATCGACCCGACCAACGGCCAGTCGGTTTGGGAGGGAAAGTTCCCGGAGAATCGGGCAAACTTTTACGCCTCGCCGCTGATCGCCGGAGACAAGCTGTACGCCCCGCGCGAAGACGGCACCGTGTTTGTGGCGAGCGTAGCCCACGACAAGTTCGAGTTGTTGTCGGAGAACAACATGGCGGAGTCGGTCATCGGTTCCCCAGTCCCAGCCTCGAACCGCATTCTGATTCGCGGCGAGAAGCATCTGTTCTGCGTGACCTCCGAGGCAGTTAGTTCCCAGTGACTGACATCCCGCCCTCGCGCGTTGAGCTGCGACGCCAAGTTTGAGAGTCGCCTTTCGCTTCGCGAAAGGACGTTCTTTCGCAGAACGAAAGACGACTCTCAGGTCTCATGCGGTCTTACGGGCAGGCCAGGATCCACTCGCCCCACGGAGCCGTACTGGCTCGCTCACGATGGCGGGGATGGACGAAAATCCGGACGCGTTTCACGTAGTCGTCGAACTGCGTGAGAGCCAGCGCCTCCACGACCGGCGAGACCTCACGCAGCGACCGGTAGCTGTCCGTCTTGGGGAAATAGATATCGACTGCGAACTCCACCTCGCGGTGCGGAGGCGGGGCATCGACCAGGATCTCGGTCGGCTGGACCTCGATTCCCCACGCCCGCGATGCCTGCCCGGCCAGCGATTCCGAGATGGCCACCAACTCGCCAAACCGTCGACCGGCCACGCGGCGGTACACCTCGGGAGCCAGCGACGGCGTGAACTCAGCTGCCCGTTTGTAGATCACCCGCCGCAGGCCGAACACTCCTTCCAATAGTGACTCGCTCGCCCCGCCTCGCGCTGCTTGACGGAGTTGAGCGATCATCTCGGCATCGGTGAGTGTGAACAGATTCGCGAGGTCAAACTGCGGGGAGAGGTGGTAAAACGCCCGCGCGAACATGTTCGTCGCCGCCCGTACGGCATGGTGCCAGTAGACCTCGCTGAACATCACGTAGCGAGCAAAGACCATCAATTCAGCGGCGGTCTTGCCCTTCGAGGTGATGGCCAGTCCGTCTCCCTGGGCATTCACGACGAGCGACTGCATCAACCGCTGGCGGTCGAAGTTCCGCCCGTAGGGCACGCCGCAATGCAGGCTGTCGCGATCGAGGTAGTCCATCTTGTCGATATCGATCGGACCAGACAGGATCGACTGCAACAGGCGGGTCGCGGGGGTCGTGGCCTGTCCGGTGAGCAGGGCCACGACCGCCTCGGGGGCCACGTGCCACTCCTCCCGCAGCACTCCGGCGAGTTCCCCATCGGCCTGCAAGAAGTGAGCGGCGTGAGCCTCATGCGGCGGCATCGCGGGCAGACCCATGTCCTCGATCGGGTGGCAAAATGGCCAGTGCCCGATGTCGTGCAGCAGTGCCGTCACGATCAACAACTCCGCATCCGCCACCGACACCGTGGCCACGAAGCGAGAGTCCTTCCGCAACTGTTGCAGGTAGCGCAGCGAGTTGTGGTAGACCCCCAGCGCGTGCTCGAAGCGGGTGTGCGTGGCCCCCGGATAGACCCGCGACACCAATCCCAACTGGCTGATGTGCGACAGCCGCTGAAACTCCGGCGTATCAACGAGATCCCGCACCCGCCGCGTAAACGGGACGTTCTGCTCCATCGGCACCCGAATCAGGTTCCGTCCCGAGTCGAGGTCCGCGAGTTCCGGGATGTCGTCGTAATGGGGAGCCATCAGCAATCAGCCGTCAGCGAGAGGGAAGTCGTTTGCTATCGCTCGAAGTGCGAAGCCGGAAGAGAGAGTCGTCACGTGTCAAATTGGATTACACGTGGTTGACGCTGGCCTTGCGATAGAGGCTGTTCATCAACAATCGGAATGATTTGTTTCAGAATGTACTCGCGTCTCTTTTGACCGGAGAGCAAAGTCACGGTGGTTAGTTCGATGATTGCGTCCGCAGGCTGGTCATTCAGCCCGATGATTTGCTTGCGGTCCTCATCGTCCAATTGCTCATCGAGAAACCCACTGATGGTGACTCCATCGTCCTTTATGAAATCGAAATAACCTGATTTCATGGTCGCTCCGCGTGGCTTCCCTCGAACTTTCATCTCTTCGATTTCCACTCGCTGTTCTAGCTTGGTGGACGCACTGCGAATCGATTCAGCTGTGATCGTGGATGCGGCCTGATCCTGGAACGCAAACCGAATGGACAAATCGTTCGATGCCAGAAGCTTGAAAAAGGCGACAAGGTGGGACAGCATTCCACGGGGCAATTTGTCGCTGAGTGTCTCAGGGATCATCTCTGAATCTGCAATGGACGTGACTGCCGTGGCAACATTCTTGAGCGACTGTCCATGAAGTGCCAGCATGTCAATATCGGTGGCGATGGGCGAGAACTCAAACCCGAATGAGCCGCGAGGTGTTCCAGTCAACAGTAATGACGGTTCCTGAGTTCCCCTCTTTCTTCTTGCGTGACCATCGTCTTTTCGAGTGGTTCGTTCGTCGTGCAAAGCCTGTTCGCGGAACATCTTTTCGTACCGGCTGAGAACTTCACCTGCCAGATCTGCACGGATGCCCCGACCATTCATCGACTCACCGAGGAGGAATACCGCAGCCCGTGGCAGTGTCGGCTCCACACGAGGAAACATTTCGCCTTTTGGTGTTTCAGCCTGAAGCTCGTCCTCCAATCCTTGGATACGTGACCGAATCTGAATGCAAGAGATCTCACTGTCGGCAACCTCAGCGAGAAGTCCCTGAAGCTGATCGATTTCCCATTGAATCTGAGAAGCGCGAGTCATGATCCACTCCTCGTTGAGAACAGGTCCTGCTCATCCGATTGTAGGGGAATCTCCAGCATCCCCTTCCACAAAAAATCGTCTCTTCGATGGGAGAACAACCCATACCAAAATGCTGTTAGCTTGATGACCGGGCGAGAAAGGTCTCCCAAGTAAATGAAAAAAGAGTCCGTGTGAAAGGTTGGTTTGGACAGTGGTGAATTGAATTTCGGATCTTGGATGACCTTCATGACTGTCTCCCGTGAACACCCCGCATCAATGAACGTCACCACATCAATATCACCGGGCGGTCTCCTCCTCTGAGCCTCGCAGTTTTCCACGAAACTGCCGTCGAGCCACTGAAACCCGGTAATGCCCAATGACCGCAACTCCGCACGGAACGTGCTCAGTCCACGAAGAATGTCGAGTCTTTCAGGAGAGGTTCCTAATTGACTCGCCACTTCCTCGAACGAGGAACGATATGGCGAAGCATATAAAGAATGAGTCGGACTCCCCAAGAATGGAGGAAGGATGTTGTTGACGAGATCGAATTCAGGAATCATTGGCCCCGTGCTCCACATTCCTCGGTAAGGGACATCTGTTCATTATCGGCAATCACTGAAGAAATGCACGCCCCTCTTTGTCGATTTCGCTACTTTTCGTAGATTTTCAAGATGCCCTGTCGGGTATTTGGAGAACAGTGAGTTGACCATGTCATTATCTCTCCCGAGCGTCAAGACTTTCTCGACTCACTTCTCTTCGGCAGAAACCCCATCCCCAGGCAGATCAGCATCGAACCCCAGAAGACCCAGAACTCGGGGCGGTTCGCGTGGTGGAAGTCGAT
>JAYTWO010000622.1:0-4505 GCA_043743415.1 Planctomycetota bacterium | reverse complement strand
AAAACAAGTCCAACACGCCAAATCCCTCAAGAATGCACTGGCGGTGAAAAAGGGTTAACGGCGTTGGGTGGCACTGGCGGTCGCTTTGGGCCGCCAGTGCTGCGGGCCGAGTGGCGTCATTCTCTGTGATGACCAGGCTCGCCATCACCTCGCCAGACTTCTGGGACATCGAATGGTCATTAGAGACTTGATCCCGGTCAGGTCGCCTTCCCGCGTCAGCACTGGCGGCCCAAAGCGACCGCCAGTGGCACCCGATGCCCGTTTACCAGCCAAGCTGACAGTGCCACCTCGCCGGTACTGTCACCGGGGAACGCTCCGCTTCGAAGACTCTGCGTCGCGGCTATACGGCGGGGATCGCCGTTCGGCTGACGCCGGGCGTTCGTGGCGATACCATGCACGCTCACGGATCTCACTCCCCTTGTACTGAGGATTCCTCTGATGCGTTTCTCGATGCTGCGTTTCTCCGGGCTGGCGAGCTTGCTGCTCCTGCCTGCAGCCTTGATGGCTGCGGACAATACGGTCTCGGAATGGGACGCCAAGGTCGGCTGGACCTCGCTCTTCGATGGGAAGACCACGACGGGTTGGCGGAACTATAAGCAGGACAAGATCGGCGCGGGCTGGAAGGTCGTCGATGGGGCGTTGACCCGGGCCGACCAGGGAGCGGGGGACATCATCACCACCGAGCAGTTCGATAACTTCGAACTGATCCTCGAATACAAGATCTCCCCGGAAGGCAACTCCGGGATCATGTTCCGCGTCACCGAAGAGGGCGGGGCACCGTGGCACAGCGGACCGGAGATTCAGGTCCAGGACAACGTGAAGGGACACGACCCGCAACTCGCCGGGTGGCTGTATCAGCTCTATCAACCCGGTCCCGCTCCGTTCACCAACCAAGTGCCGGACGCCACCCGCCCTGCCGGTGAGTGGAACCAGATGTATATCCGCATCTGCCAGCAGCAGAGCGAAATTCAGATGAACGGCATCAGTTACTCGAAGTTCCAGATCGGGAGCAAGGACTGGGACGAGAAGGTGGCCAAGAGCAAGTTCGCCTCGATGCCGGGATTCGGCAAGGCAGCCAAGGGGCACATCTGCCTGCAAGACCACGGGAACCTGGTTTCGTATCGCAACATCAAGGTCCGCCGGTTGCCCGCCGATGGCAAGGTGCCCGACCCGGTGACTGGTGAACTTCCCGTCACCGTCGAGAAGGCGTTCCCCGCCCTCGAATGGGCGGGCTGGAAGTCCGAAACCGATGACGGCAAGGTCATCCCCTTCCGTCCGATTGTTCTGACGCATGCCAACGACGGCTCGAACCGCGTGTTCGTGGCCAGCCAGCACGGCGTGGTGTATGAGTTCGCCAACGACCAGAACGCGAAGACCTCGAAGGTGCTGCTCGATCTCCAGGACCGCGTGTTCTACTCCGACAAGCAGAACGAAGAGGGCTTGCTGGGGATGGCCGTCCATCCGAAGTTCAAGGACAACGGCAAACTCTACGTCTACTACACCGCCAAGAAGCAGGAACACCTGTCGGTCGTCTCCGAGTTCACGGTCACAAAGGACGGGGCGGCGGCCACCGAGCGCGAGATCCTGACCATTCCCCAGCCGTACTGGAACCACAACGGCGGGACGCTGTGCTTTGACAAGGACGGGATGCTGCTGATCGCCCTGGGCGATGGGGGTGCGGGGAACGACCCGCATGGGAACGGGCAGAGCCTCGCCACGTGGCTCGGCAAGATTCTGCGGATTGATGTCGACCACCACGACGAAGGGAAAGCCTACGCCGTGCCGAAGGACAACCCGTTCGTCGGTCAGGCGGGAGCCCTCCCCGAGATTTACTCGCTCGGTTGGCGGAACCCCTGGCGGATCGCCGTCGACCGCCAGACGGGTGACATCTGGGGCGCGGATGTCGGTCAGAACCAGTACGAGGAGATCAACCTCATCACCAAGGGCGGTAACTACGGCTGGAGTCGCCGCGAGGGCACGCACCCCTTCGGCAACCAAGCCACCGAAGCCAAGACCGAGCTGGTTGAACCGATCTGGGAATACGACCACATGGTCGGCAAGTCGATCACCGGCGGCACCGTCTATCGCGGCTCAGCTGTCCCGGTTTTGGCGGGCAAGTACATCTACGCCGACTTCGTGACCGGCAAGGTGTGGGCGTTGACCTACGACGCTGCCGCGAAGAAGGTCACGGCCAACGAGTCGATCAGCGGCAACGGCCTGCCGATCCTGTCGTTCGGCGAGGACGAGCAGGGCGAGGTGTACTTCCTCGTCGTGGCCGCCGATGGGCATGGGATCTACCGGTTCGCGAAGAAGTAGGAGAGCCGTGGGTGGGACGGGCACATTTGCCCGTCCTGCTTCTCCACGAAAGCGGAAGCACGCTGCTGCTTCCTCCACCAAGAGTCCGACGGAGGGGCAAATGTGCCCGTCCCGCGGAGCCATCCATGCCACTCGCGACCCGCCGAAGACTGTTGTTCGCCCTCCTGATAGGGCTGTTGTTTCTGGCGATCATGGTGGTCGTGGTCGGAAGCCGAACGGGCCTTCAATCCCGTTTCACCGATGTGAAGATCGGCATGACGCAGGCCGAGGTCGAGACGATCCTCGGCCCACCAATCCTCGTCCTCCAGAGAACGAACGGCCGGGGGCACGCCTCAGCCTGGGTCGATCAGTTCTGGCAGATCGATGTCATCACCGGTCCCGATGGCCGGGTCGAGAGGGTCGGCTGCGTGCCCTCGGACAGCGCATTCCGGCGAACCATCGGGCGCCTGCTGTAGCCGCTCTTTCGGCTGAGAGTCAGAACGGATGGGCAAACGGGCCCGTCCCACGGAGCGATCCATGTTACCACTCCAGGGGCGTGTCGCGGTGGTCACCGGTGGGGCCAGCGGGATTGGGCGGGCAACGGCGATTCGGCTGGCTCAGGCCGGGGCGCGGGTGACGGCGTGCGATCTGCGAATTCGGCCCGAGAACATGGCGGTGTTTGGTCCGCTGGGCATCGAGCAGTGGGCCTGCGATGTGCGGGACTTGGCCCAGCTGCAACGGGTGATCGACGAGGCTGCGACGAGAGGGGGTCGCCTCGACATCCTCGTGAACAACGCCGGGATCACGATGGTCAAGCAGGTGCCGGAGGTCAGCGAGGAGGACTGGGACCGCTGCCTGGATACGAACCTCAAGGCGGCGTTCTTCGGGGTCAAGTTTGCCCTGCCGCACATGCGCCGCAGCGGGGGCGGGGCGATTGTAAACATGGCGAGTAATGCGGGGCTGCTGCCTCGGGCGCATGATCCGGTATACTCAATCAGCAAGCTGGCACTGGTCGGATTGACGAAGAGTCTGGCCCTGTCGCACGCACCCGATCGGATTCGTGTGAACTGCGTCTGTCCCGGTCCAGTGGCCCATACCGATATCATGGATGACGATCTGGCAGTCCAGCCCGATCCGCTGGCTGCGGCCCGCAAGAGTATCGCCGCCAGTCCTCTGGCGAAGGCGTGGGAGCGGATGATGACGCCGGAGGAAATTGCCGAGGCGGTCTTCTATCTGGTGAGCGACGCCGCGATGATGGTGACGGGGACATCACTCGCCATCGACGGAGGGAAGTCGCTGGGGGTGCCGCCAATATGAATTTCCCCCCTGATTCCACTCCGCCGCCGACGAATACTCCCACAGCATCAAGAACATGGAGCCAGCGGTTGGGGCGGCTGGGGTTTCGTCTGGTTCTCGCTTATCTGGGAGTGGTCGGAATGCTCGCCTGGTTCCAACGGACCTTGATGTACCACCCGCGCAAGGGGCCGGTGCCGATTGAACTGGCCGAGGATCTGGCTCCGCACCTTCGCGAGTGCCACGTGACCGCGCACGACGGCATCCAACTCCACGGCTGGCTGAGTCTCTGCGAGGCGGACAGCGACATTGGCCAGTCGCAGCCGATGTCGAGGCTGGGGGCCGAGAATCGGCTGCTGGTGGTGATGTTCGCGGGGAATGCGGGGAACCGGTTGTCTCGCGTGTCGCAGTTGGCGTTGTACAACGGGCTGGGGTGCGATGCGTTGCTGGTGGACTATCGAGGGTATGCGGAGAACGCAGGCTCGCCCTCGGAGGCGGCGTTCCTGAAGGACGCCCGCACGGTGTGGGATTACGCGGTCCAGGAACTCGGCGTACCTCCCGAGCGGATCGTGATCTCTGGCGAATCACTCGGCGGCGGCGTAGCGACCGGGCTGGCGTGTGAGGTCTGCCGCGAAGGCCAAACACCAGCGGCGCTGGTGCTGCGAGCCACGTTCTCGTCGATGGTTGACACGGCGGCGCACAACTATTGGTGGCTGCCGGTGCGGCAGGTGCTGATTGACCGTTATCCCTCGATCGAGCGAATCGCAGTGGTCGATTGCCCGCTGCTGTGCTACCACGGGGAGCAGGACGAGATCGTCCCGCACCCGCAGGGGCAGCAGCTCTTTGCAGCGGCTCCGCCGAAGTCAACGTCCGGGATCGAGAAGCGGTTTCTCTCGATCCCCGGTGCAGGACACAAC
>JAYTWO010000621.1:0-8569 GCA_043743415.1 Planctomycetota bacterium | reverse complement strand
GGTCCGACGCGCGGTGGGTGAGTGAATGATCCGGTGCCCGAGCTACGGCTTGACGTGAATGCTGAGTCGCTGGTTGTGACACTCCAGTCCGGGTGTGGGTCATCCGCATCGATCCGATTCGAAGGGCGAACCTCGATTTCCTCGTGGTGTCTCAACTCCAGCGCAACGCACCGAATACGCGGGTTCTGCCGGATGGATTCGATTTAACCTCGATTTCATCAAGCGAAAGTAACGGATCGGCACGATCTGCGGGTGAAAGGGCCTCCACAGTAGTCAGAAGCGGCCCGTTGGGCGTATTGAGCTTGACGGGTTCGGCAGGAACATGCCCTTTCGCCGGACATTCTGCCAACAAGGGTTGCAGTCACGACGACTACTGTGCCGATTCAACACCGCAGATGAGTTCGCACGGTTTGGCCGGAGGCGATGCCGGCAGGGTGACATGATGTCGACCCAACAAGCCAAGCGAACAAGTCGACAAAGTTTGGGGGGCGGAACAACCTGGGTGTGACCGGATCGGGACAGGGATGTCGCGATCACGCAACCGGTCCGCTTTCCCAATCAGCAGGCGCGGAGCGCTTGCCGCATCAGTAGACAAAACGTCTGATCGTGCCCGGTTTCGGCGATGGCCCGGGCATGCTGGATGAAGGGTCTCTTGGTGTGACGTGGACGCCTGAGCGTCTCGTGCCCCTTCAAGCTCAATGCCCACAGGACCCACGCCCGTTGGCAGCGGAGAGAAAGCTTGAACTCAAGCCGGGACGTCTGGGGGCTAACGCCCTCAAACCCAGTGCTGCATGTTGTAATTGGAGAGCCCACACATGAGGACCATCTTTACGACTGGTCAAGTCGCGAGAATTTGTAAAGTCGCACCACGTACCGTGAGTAAGTGGTTCGATTCTGGCCGGCTACGCGGATACCGCATTCCCGGCTCCCAGGACCGTCGGATCCCGCGAGAGCACCTGATCCGCTTCCTGAAGGAGCACGGCATGCCCCTTGGCGAACTCGAAGACGAGGCCATGGGCAAGCTGCTGTTGGTGGGAATCGACGGAGCCGTGAAGTCGTCTCTGCTGAGTGCCCTGCCCGCCGACGAGTTCAAGACAGAAGTCGCTGGCAGCGGGTTCGAAGCGGGGATTCAGTCCGAATCACTGCATCCGGACTGCGTGGTCATCGACTTCGGCATGGGCCGGAACGAGGCCCTGATGATTGCCCAGAACCTTCGAAAGAACGCCGACTACTCCGACACGGTGTTGATCGCTCTGTTGAGTGATGATGACAACGCCGCTGGCTTCGACCGTTCCTTCTTCAACGAGACCTTCCGCAAGCCGTTCGACTCGGCTCTGCTGGCAGAGCGCATTCGCACCCTGGTCAACCGTAAGAAGCAATTGGCTTGAGTGGGGACGGCGGAGCCGTAGCCCCCGCGAACAGCCGGAAAGTCACTCCGCGCCGATCTCATGGAGACATCGGCCGGGCGTGTTCGGCAGGAAAGCGGATCAGCAGATCGTGTTCATTCGATGTCCGACTGGCACTCCTCCCGTGTGAGAACTTGGCTCTCCGAACGTCAGTGGGTCCATTATCGGCATGGCCGGGGATTCATTCGGGGGAAACCAACGGCGTCGTTTGGAACGATCAATTGGTCTGCAGAACTTTCGATCCCGCCCACGGGCGACATGTGTGGATCCACCGGAATCGCTGATGCGCGGCTCGAACCCAACGATCGAGGCGGTCCCTACCCTGGGGAACGCCTCGATTTGTTTTTTAGGACTGGCCCCGGCGTGGATCGCGCTGGCGGTCTTCTTGGTAACGTTATTGACCCTCGACCCGGCGGGCGATCGACCGTCTCTCCCCGAGGGGCCGGGACTCACCATTGATGAGGTGCTGAACGTCGAGGCGGGACTTGACCTCAAATGGAAGCTGGGGGCCTATGGCTGGGGTCTGCTCGATCCCACCAGTTGGTATGAGGTCTACTCGGCTGATGGATATCAACACGACTACCCGCCACTCGGGAGACTGATCCTCGCCGCCGGTCACGACGGCATGCAGGTCGTGTGGCCGGTGTCGGTCGATCCGGCACTCGCCCCGCGCCCCTATTTCACCATCCAGGCCCGCGCTGCGTCCGCTCTGGCGTTTGCTCTGACCGTCTTTCTGGTCGGGTGGTATACCGCTCGCTGGCACGGACAGCTGGCCGGTCTGTGTGCCGCACTGGCCCTGCCGCTGATGCCCCGGCTCTTCGCCCACGCCCACATCGCCAGCATCGAGTCTCTCGTCGGACTCTTCTTCACTGGGACCGTTCTCGCCACAGCCGACCGCTGGCCACTCGCCATGACCGAGTGGGCCAGTTCGCCGCAGACACGCTCCCGCTGGTCGATCCCCTGGCAGCCGGTGGTCATCACCGGCGTGCTGTTGGGTCTGACGCTACTCACCAAGATTCAGGCGGTGCTGTTCCCGATCCCGTTCTCCGTCTGGGCCATCTGGCGTTTCGGTCGCCGAGGTCTCGTCGCCGTCGCCGCAGTGGGTGCGATCTCAGCACTGGTGCTGTTTGTGGGCTGGCCGTGGTTGTGGATCGATCCGCTGAGGCACGCCAGGGAGTACTTCGCTCCTGCCAATCGGGCCCACCTCAACTGCTGGTATCTCGGCCAGAAGTTTCTCGACAGCGAGGTGCCGTGGCACTACCCGTTCGTGATGTTCGCCGTCACGGTGCCGCTGGGGTTGCATGTGCTCGGAGTCTGGGGCGTGATTATCGCCTTTCGTATGAGATGCCGTGGGATAGGCTTCCAGCCTGTCATGCCTCATGGGAATACTGACAGGCTGGAAGCCTATCCCACTCAGCTCCTCCTCGCGGTGATGCTCTTCCCGCTGTTCTTGTTCGCCATCCCCGGCCTGACGGTCTATGACGGAGAGCGGTTGTTTCTGGTGTCGTTCCCCCTGTGGGTGGTCTGCATCGGGCGGGGTGCTTCCGACATTTACGGGAGGGCAAGGCTTCTGCCGAGCCGCGAACCGCAATCCAACATCCCTCCCCGCTCGCGGCTCGGCAGGAGTCTCGCCCTCCCGCTCGTGGGGCTTCTGCTCCTCAGCGAGTCCTACACCCTCTTCACCCTGCACCCCTGCCAGTTGAGCTACTACAACTGGCTCGTCGGCGGGCTGCGCGGAGCCCAGGCACTCGGCTTCGAGCCCAGCTATTGGGGCGACTCCATCACCCGCAGCTTGCATGAGCAGATCGTCGAGCACGTCCCGGACGGAGCCACGGTCTACGTCGCCCCGGTCCTGCATCCCCTGCAACTCCACGGCATGGCCTTGCAGTCTCCGCTGCTGTCGAAGCACAAGATCCAACTCGCCGCGTACGATGACAGCATCCGCCATCAGGTCCAGTACGTGCTCGTGTTCCGCCGCCACGCCGACCCCCGCGAGTCGCTCAGCGAACCGACCGACCCCACTCAACACGCCCCGCCCGGCATGCGGTTCCTGACCGAAGTCCGCCGCGCGGGTGTGCAACTGGCCGTGCTGTATGAGGTCGCTGGCCCGGCGGGTGATGCTGGCAGCCCGCAGCGCCAGTTTTGAAGTTGCGTAATTGGGACACGGATCGCACGGAGTCCACGGGCAATGGCCTGTTTACCGTCGAAGTGGTGAGGCCTCGGACATGGATCGTGCGATGTCCGATGTCTCACGATGTCGACGACAGACGCCTCATTCTCCGTGTCATCCGCGTCGTCCGTGTCCCAATATCGCAACTTCAAAAAGCGCCAGCCAGGGATACGTCGATCCGGCGAGCGGTCAGAGAAAGTTGACCTGGGGACAGGCTTCCAGCCTGTCTGTTGGCTGAAGATGACAGGCTGGAAGCCTATCCCACGGGGCAGATCAGTCTGATCGATCGGCGAGTCCCGCAGGAGGTTTCTGGCGAAACGGGGTGGCTGGCGGCTTCCGCTTGTTCGTTTTCCGGCGATGTGGTACATGACAGCTCTCTGATCAGACCGCTCCGAGAGTGTTTCGGGTATTCCCCGATGAACACGCGAGGGACGAAGCGGTCGCTGCCCGGATGTCCCCGCAAGGATGCGCTCATGTCCACGTCCCGACTCATTCTCTGGGGCGGCCTGCTCGGTCTGGTGATCGTGGGCTGCAACAGCTCGCGGACGGTGTCTCAGAAGCAGGAGCCTCAGCAGGACGCGCCGGGAACGGCTGCGTTGTCCGAAATCAAACAGGTCTCAGGCTCAGAACCGCAGCTGTATCATGTGCGGTTGGAGACTTCCAAGGGTGATGTCCTGATCGAGGTCCATCCGGAATGGTCTCCCCGCGGGGCCAAGCGGTTTCGCGAGTTGGTTGAAGCGGGCTTCTACGATGAGTGCCGATTCTTTCGCGTCCTCGAAGGGTTCATGGCTCAAGTCGGCATGAACGGCGACCCGGCGATCAACAAGCTCTGGGACAAGCGCGTGATCCGTGACGATCCCGTGATCCAGTCCAACAAGCCCGGATATGTGACCTTTGCGACCAGCGGACCCGATCACCGCTCGACTCAATTCTTCATCAACATGGGCAATAACTCCCAACTGGACCGCCAGGGGTTCTCGCCCTTTGGCAAGGTGATCGAGGGCCAGGAGTTCGTCGAAGACCTGTACAACGGCTACCAGGAAGCCCCCCAGCAGGACCGCATTTCTCGCAAAGGGAATGCCTACTTGAAAGCCGAGTTTTCACGGTTGGACTACATCGTGCGTGCCACGATCGAGGAGCAGTAAGCCCCCCAAAGCCCAGGGGTTGCAACCCCTGGGCTTTCGGATGAAGCTCAACTCTCGACAAACAAAAACAGATTGGAGTTCGCAGAGCCCCGGAGTGTCGTCGCTGTATGGACTCACGATCGAGCCCGACATGCGGAGCGGCCAGCCGTGTATTCGCGGGCTGCGCATGACCGTGCAAGACGTGTTGAAGTACATGGCGTCCGGGATGACGAACGATGAACTCCTGGCCGACTTCTCCGACTTGACCGAAGAGTATCTTCGAGCCTGCTTGGCGTTTGCAGCGGATCGTGAGCGAAGGTAGCGAGTCGCAGGGTCACTGACGACTGACCTGTCAACGCTTGATTTCGGGATTGGAGTACAGCCTGAATTCTAAGTCCTGACAAGGCACTATCCCAGACTCTGCACCGGCCCCGTGGGCGGACTGGCCGGATCGAGAAACGTCCGGTGCCAGTGCTCCAGGACCATCAAACTCCACAGCCGGTAGCTGTGATCGAACTGGCCGCTGGTGTGCTGGTCGACCAGCTCGCGAATGGTTTGGGGGTTGAAGTAGCCTCGGGCGAGGGATTGCGGAGAGAGGAGTGATTCCTCGACCAACGACCGCAGCTCGCCCCGGAACCAGTGGTCGATGGGGACGCCGAAGCCCATCTTCTTGCGGGTCTGAATCGACGCGGGGAGGAGGTCATGGAACGTGTCGACGAGGATCTTCTTGCCTCGCCCGCGTTCGAACTTCAGATCGAGCGGCATGCGGGCCGCGAGTTCCACGACGTGGTGATCGAGGAACGGCGACCGCGCTTCCAGGCTCGCCGCCATGCTGGCGATGTCGACCTTGGTGAGGATGTCGCATGGCAGGTAGGTCTGCACGTCGACCGCAGTCGTCCGCGTGATGAAGTCGCGGTCAGGGCAGAGTTGGTAGGCGTCGAGCAGGAACTCTGCGGAGTCGAAATTCTGAAGTCGTGCGGCAAACTCTGGCGAGTAGAGTCGCGAGCGGGCCTCGGTGTCGAAGATCCCGATCCACTTGAGATATCGTCGCTCGGGAGGCTCGGCCATCCCCGCCAGGAAGCGTTTGACCCGGCGGCGGAACGATTTCTGCTCGACCCGCGCGGGGAGTTTCTGCCACAACGGCCAGCCGCAGATCGACCGCACGAATCCCGGCAGGCGATCGATCTTTGAGGCCAGCAGGACCGCCTGATACCGGTCGTACCCCGCGAACAGTTCATCGCCGCCATCACCGGAGAGAGCCACCGTCACCTTCTCGCGCGTCACTCGCGACAGGTACATCATGGGGATCGCCGAGCTGTCACCGAACGGCTCGTCGTAGTGCCAGATCAGCTGCGGCAGCGTGTCGAGGGCGGACGGCTCGACGACGTATTCCTGGTGATCGGTGCCAAGGAGTTGGGCCGCCTCGCGGGCGAATTTTCGCTCGTCGAACTTCTCAACGTTGAACCCAATCGAGAACGTCAGAATCGGCCGCGATGAGAGCGACTGCATCAGCCCCGAGATGATCGTCGAGTCGATCCCCCCCGACAGGAACGACCCCAGCGGCACATCCGACCGCATGCGGAGACGCACCGCCTCGGTGAGTGTCTCGCGCAGCTTCGCCTGCCAGTCGGCATGACTCCACTTCGCCGATTCCGCCAATGAGGGATCCGCAAACTGGTGAGTGACATCGGAACGGTATGGCGGCGTCCAGTAGCGGGCGACCGAGAGCTGGCCCTGCTCGTAGACCGCATAATGAGCGGGCGGGAGCTTGCGGTAGCCCTTCAAGATCGTGCGCGGGTGCGGCACGTACTGGTACGTCAAGAACAGGTCGATCGCCTGCGGGTCGACCTCGCGCGGGGCACCGGGGATGTGGAGCAAGGTCTTCAGCTCGCTGCCGAAACTCAGGCGATCCGACTCCTGCCGATAGTACAGCGGCTTCTTGCCGATCCGATCGCGGGCCAGCACCAGCCGCTCATTCCGGTCATCCCACAGCGCGAACGCGAACATCCCCCGGAACTTTTGCAGGCACTCGATCCCATACTCTTCGTAGGCATGGACGATCACCTCGGTATCGGAATGCGTCGCAAACTTGTGCCCCTTCGCCAGCAACTCCTCGCGCAGCTCCACATAGTTGTAGATCTCCCCATTGAAGGCGACCCACACACTGCCGTCTTCATTCGACAGCGGCTGGTTGCCGGTGGAGAGGTCGATAATCGAGAGTCGTCGAAACCCGAGGGCGACACCGGCCTCCGCGTTCCCCGAGGCCGCCGCGAGGTGCTGGCCCTCCGCATCGGGACCGCGATGGACGATGAGGTCCGTCATGCGGCGCAAGATCACCGAATCAATCGCCGCCGAGCGACGTGTCCAAGCTGCCCCGGCGATTCCACACATGAAGTCCCGATCCCTTTCCGATCCCGATGAGAAGAGACCAGGATTCTCAGGGGGACGCTGCCCGGAGTCAATTCGCAGGCCGGGGATTCACGTCAACGGCACGACGAGACCAAGACGTGGTCCATCAGAAACGTGCCACTTCAGAACGGTCGATCACTAGAAGCCACTCTCATCCAGCGCGGCACCACAATCATTGAATATTTCACCGGTCTTGGTCTGCAGTGCATGGACGCTGGTCATGATCGCCAGCAAGATCAGCGCGAGCATGACGGCGTATTCGACCGCCGTCGGGCCGTCTTCGTTCTTCAGAAATCGGAGGAGTGCGGTCATGGGGGGGGCGGCCAAGGACAAGTTCGGATTTGACGAACAGTCTGTACATCGACTCTATGTCGTGTTCGGTGCCTCAGCCGGGTAAATTCGGAGATTCTCGGGAACCGCTCTCGATTTCGTCCGCCATTTGGAAAACGTGGTTTTCAGGCATCATCCGTGTGGATGACTGGGTGGGGCGGTAACGACTCTGGCGGCTCCTCAAGCCGATCGTCGCCGGGCGCGGAGCATGCGCGGCTGTGGCCCCAAATCGGAGACGATGGCGATCTCGTCGAATCCCGACCCCGCCTGATCGAACAGGGCTCTCACCGCACCCGCCTGTTCCGGGCTGAACTCGATCAGCACCCAGCCGCCGGGCCGTACGCAACTCGGAGCCTCAGTGGCGATCCGACGGATAAAGTCGAGTCCATCGGCTCCCCCGTCGAGCGCCCGATGTGGCTCGTGGTTTCGCACATTGGGAGCCAGCGTCTGGATCTCGGCGGTGGGGATGTAGGGGGGATTGCTGACCAGCATGTCAAACTGTTCGCCGGGCTTCAGTGGGCCAAATAGGTCGCCCAGTCGCAGTTCGACCCGCTCGGCCACCTTGTGTCGCTCGAGGTTGCGTTGAGCCACCTGCAGGGTGGGTGCGTGGAGTTCCACACCGACCACGCGAGCCGATTTGTGATTGACCGCGATGGCAGCGCTGATACATCCCGAGCCCACGCCGAGTTCCAGAATGACGGGGGCCGGATTCTCCTTGACCAATCGCAGAGCCTCCATCACCAGCAGTTCGGTATCGGGGCGAGGAATCAACACGTCGCGGTTGACCTCGAACGCGAGGCTGTAGAATTCTTTGGTTCCGACCAGATAGGCCACCGGTTCAGCGTGTACTCGCCGCTTGACGAGGTCGCGCATCTTTTGACGGGCCACCTCGGGGAGGATCTCGTCGTACGCCGTATAGAGTTGGATGCGGGAGCAGCCCCGCGCGTGAGCCAGCAGGACTTCGGCATCGAGTCGGGCCGTGTCACTGCCATGTTTTTTGAGGTGCCCAATCGTCCACTCCAGGACGCGGCGAACGGTCCACTCTTCAGCGGGGGGCGGGGCGTCAACGGACACGGGGGAATCCTGAATGAGGCAATGGACTGCTCGGCATCAATCAGTCCGGTGTAGCG
>JAYTWO010000620.1:0-1740 GCA_043743415.1 Planctomycetota bacterium | reverse complement strand
AACGACCACATCATCCCGCAGCCGTAGGTTGATGAACCCCGGCCCGGCGACTTCGATGTCGGAGCAGAGATCCTGGAGGTGGACCTTCTCCGCGATCCGGGCCGCGAGTTCCTTCGGGTTCAGCCCATGCCGCTTGGCCAGAGGCATGGCGCAATTGGCCTGGAAATCGCCGAACCGTGTGTCCTGCGCCGGGCGGACCATCGCCACAAACGGCGCGGGGTCATCCGCATAATCCGCCAGGACCGGGGCAAAACGCAGTTGCAGCACACGCAGAAGATTCATGGAACCGCATCACCAGAACAGTTTCGCCCCCGGAGCCAGCGCCGCAGGCAAGCGATGCAGTGTAGCGGGTGGGCTGCCCAGCGAGGACACATCCGACTTCGTTCGTGTTCGGATCAGTTCGGCTTGTCGGAAATTCCCGATGCGATACACTTCGTCGCACACAGCGGACGCGAACCTTGATCGGTGAATTCGTGTCTGTTGGCGACACTACCCGATAGTGTAACGGTCAGCACAACAGATTTTGATTCTGTTTGTCCAGGTTCGAATCCTGGTCGGGTAACTGGATGATTCTGGCACCTCGATCGCGCATGCGGTCGAGGTGTTTTTTTGGGTCAGGAAAGCCAGCGAAAAGATTCTCCTCGCCACTGGGGGTTGTCCCATTGGTTCCGCGCGTATGCGCTCCGGTCGCGAGCACGCGCGGGAACCACCCCGACAAGCGTGGTGGCGGGGAGACTTTTTTCGCCCGCCTGTCTCAGTCCCATCGCTCATGCATCGAGTCCGGGGCATAAAAAAAACCTCGCAACCGAAACCGGCTGCGAGGGTTGTGATGATTGAGAGTGAGCGGAGCCTTACTTGGATTCGGCTTCCTCGCCGTCCTTCTTCTTCTTGCTCACGACTTCCGGAGACATCTGAGCCGCACCCGGCTCGATCGGAGCGATCACGACGGCTCGCTGTGCGACCACGTGAACCACGATCTGATCGGGAGAGGCCTTGACGATCACTCCCGATGGCAGATCGGCCAGATCACGCACATGGATTGCCTGACCCAGTTGCAGCTTGTCGACCTTGACGATGATCATGTCCGGCACATCGGCGGCTGAGGCTTCAATGTGCAGGCTGTGGACGGGTTGTTCCAGCACGCCGCCGGTCAGCAGGCCCGGAGCCGTGCCCCGCAGCTGGATCGGCACCACGACGTGAACTCGCTCGTTGACATCAATGCGGACGAAATCGATGTGAGTGATGAACTTCGAGAAGGAGTCCCACTGGACTTCGCGGACGAGGGCGGTTTCAGCCTTGCCGTCGCAGTTGATCTCGACCAGCTTGTGACCGCTGTAGACGAGTGTGCGAACCACGTCGTTGGCGACGGTCAGCATGACCGATTCCTGGCCGTGGCCATAGAGATTGGCCGGAACCAGCCCTTCCAGACGCAGGCGGGTCGCCGCCCGTGATCCCTTGACGGTTCGCTTCTGTGCTTCGATCTTCGTTGCATTGGCCATGACTGCGTCCCCAAACGGAGCGATTCGAACGATCACTCCCTGTTCCCACACCGTCTCCGCAGATCGCCGTTGCAAGAGGCGAAGCGGAAAGAAGCCGAGCATCTTATCGGTCGACGGGGAGACACGCAACTTGAGGGCTGAGCGGTCATGTCTGTGAACACATGAATACTCATTCAGGATTCACTCCACCGTTGGAGTCCAGCCTTTAGGCTGCCTCTGAATGCGAACATCCTCAGCGAGA
>JAYTWO010000619.1:0-2860 GCA_043743415.1 Planctomycetota bacterium | reverse complement strand
GAGACCTGCGTCCCGCCGAAGGTGCGGTTGGCCAGCGTGCCGCCGTACTCGCGGGCGAACGGCACCCCTTGGGCCACGCATTGGTCGATGATGTTTTCGCTGAGTTGGGCGAGGCGATAGACGTTGGCCTCGCGTGCGCGGAAGTCGCCGCCCTTCACCGTGTCCGTAAACAGCCGCCAGACCGAATCGCCATCGTTGTGGTAGTTCTTGGCGGCGTTGATGCCGCCCTGGGCGGCGATGCTGTGGGCGCGGCGGGGGGAGTCCTGGAAGCAGAAGACCTTGACCTTGTAACCCATCTCAGCCAGCGAGGCAGCCGCTGCCGCTCCGGCCAGACCGGTGCCGACGACGATGACCTCGTATTTCTTCTTGCTGTTCGGGGCGATCAGCTTGATGTCCCGCTTGAGGTTGTCCCACTTCTGCTCGATGGGACCGCCGGGGACGCGGGAGTTCAGGAGAGTGGACGAGTCGGAGCTCATGGGCGGGTGACTCTCAAGGCGACGGGCGGTCGCGTGGGGGCGGGTGTGGGGGCGGGTCGGTCTAGGGGGCTGGATGGTGCGGCAATGGAGACGGCAGCGTGACCTTGCCGGGGATGGGCTTCGTCAGGTCATCATTCCGGCGGCTTCGCTCGCTGTCCCAGAACGCAAAGCTGCAAAACCCGAGGGCCACGAGGACCGCGAAGACCTTGCCCAGGCACTTGATCGTCGGCGTGTACTTCGGGTGACTGAGTCCCAGCGACTGGAAGGCACTGGCAAACCCGTGCGACACATGCAGGCCGACCACCAGGGAGGCAATCCCATAGATCAGCTTCCGCGAGCCACTGCTGAGGATCTGAGCGGCCTTGGTGTAAGGGTCCGCAGCCCGCATGGCCTCGCTGGCGAACACCTCAAACTTGAAGTCGCACAGATGCACGATGATGTACGCGAAGATCAACGCTCCGGTGACGAACATTGTCGTGTCGGGAGCCATGCCGAGAAAGTTGATCACCCGCCCCGGAATCTTCGTCTGCCGCACCGCATAACCCCGGTCTCCACGAGCGGCCCGGTTCTCGGCAGCTGTCGTGAACGCCAGATAGATATGGAGCAGCATGGCCCCAAACAGGCCGATCTCCGCCACGATCAAGAGGGCTTCGTTCTTATGCAGGGCCTCGGAGTAGGCGTTGTACGCCTTCGGTCCGGTGAACAGCAAAAGATTCCCGGCGAGATGCACCACGAGGAAGAAGCACAGGAATAGTCCCGTGCCCCCCATGACGAATTTCTTTCCGACCGATGATCGCAACGTGGCGAGCAGCCAGCTCAAGGTCCGCTCCTCTTGTCGAATCGGCCACTGCATCCTCCTCTCGGGCAAGAGGTTCGAACGCGAGGCCGTTGTGGGTGTCTCAGTCGCGGCGATTATAGGGGGGGATGCCGAGGCTTCAAACGAGTGGCTCTGGGATTGTCGGCGAGTTCAGGGAATGAGAATCGACAGCGAGCGGGCGGCCGTGACGGCTGGCTATCTGACCTCCCGATACCGCCGGGCCAACTCCTCCAGCGGCGTGCCGAGGTGGGCGGCGAGGATGAACTGCCAGTTGCGGAGGGTCTGCCGGATCGGGCCCGCCTGCTCCCAGCGACGGGTGCTGACGTGCAGATGGCGACCGAGCAGGGCGAGACGACCAGCCTTCCGAAGGCTCTTACTGAAATAGAGGTCTTCCATCAGCGGCAGCTCCGGGAACCCGCCGAGGGCCTCGAACACCGACCGGCGGACAAACAGCCCCTGGTCCCCATAGATCCAACCCGGCCAGCGAATCCGCGAGGCATTCCCCCACTCCAGCCAGCGGTAGACCCCGCCCGCGTGATCGAGGATTTGGCGAAAGCCGCCACCGACGACACCGGGCTGAGAGGCGAGGGTGCCTCGCATCTCCGCCAGTCCTGCCGGTTCCAGCCAGCAGTCGGCGTGCTGGAACAAGAGTATTTCGCCCGCGGCAACTGCGGCCCCGGCGTTCATTTGCGCAGCTCGTCCGCGCGCGGACTGGAGAACTCGGTCGGCCCCCGAGGCGAGTTCGCGGGTGCGGTCCGAACTCCCGCCATCCACGACAATGACTTCGACCGGGCCAAGAGCCCGTGCCCGTTGAATGCAGTCCGCGATCCGGGCCTCTTCGTGGAGGACCGGAATGATGATGGACACGCTGAGAACTGGGATGGCGGAGGACATGGCTCGTGAGGAGTCGTCAGACAATCACATGCGGGGAGAGTCGCCTTTCGCTCCGCGAAAGGACGTGCATTCGCGGAACGAAAGACGACTCTTATTTCTCGAACGGTGCCTACGGGGCTGGGGCCGGCACTTGGGATACCTGTGAGCGCTGCTCCCAGAGTTCGGTCAACTCGCGAACCCTGTCGGGATATTGGGCGGCGAGGTTCTTCTGCTCGGCGCGATCGGTGTTGAGGTCGTACAACTCCCACTGGGTGTCCCGGGCGGCGACGAGTTTCCAGTGACCGACGCGGATCGCGCGGTTCCCTTCGTGGGCCCACCAGATGTCGCGGTCAGAGGTTGCTGTGGCTGCACCCAAATGAAGAGCAACTCCAGGACGCAGGGGCGTTCCCTCAGAGGTTGGCATTTCACGCACTCCAGCCAAGCCCGTCAGCGTCGGCCACAAGTCGATCACATGGCCCGGTTGCTGTCGCAACTCCCCCTTTGACTGGATCACACTCGGCCCATGCACGATCAGCGGTGTGGCGATCCCGCCCTCGTGGACCCACGTCTTGTGCCGCCGGAACGGAGTATTCGAGACCGTCGACCAACCCGGCCCCAAACAGAGATGCGTCGCAGCTGACCCCGGTGCGGCCAACGGATCATGCCCATCATCGCGGACCATCATCTCCGCAGA
>JAYTWO010000618.1:0-4264 GCA_043743415.1 Planctomycetota bacterium | reverse complement strand
CCGGGGCCGACACATTCTGGATCACATCCCCGCCGCTCTTCGCGCGGACCTCAATCAACTCCTCGCGTCGTTCGCTCTGCTGAGCGAGCGCTCGTTTGCGGAGCAAACGGCGACAATGGGGGGACACCTCATTCCTGCCCATGTACAGATTTAGATTAGCAGTTGACTGAGCGAAGTGACACGATTGGATACGATGAATTCAACGCCAAGGAGGGAACGCGAAGAGTGGCGTCGATCCCTCAACCAGACCTCTCAGTCAACCGGCGGGACCACCGATGGGCGACAGCCTCTCCGTCGCATTGGAACGACGATACCCGTACAGTATGTGTCAGGAATTCAATGTCATAACCGGTTGGCGTTGAAGTCGGTACGGGAAGGACATGACGAATTATGAGCGACGAGCAAACCGCAGCTGCCCCACTCAATAACGCCGCCGCGTCCACCGAAATCAAGCCGCCTCAACGGTGGTGGCAGCTTTGGCGATTACGTCTCCGGCGATGGGCTATGGCGTGTGGTGTAATCCTGTCTGTGGGGTTCTTCCTCATGTGGCTCAATGGCCCGCCGAGCGTTCGGGAGGTCGAGGCGGTCGTCTATGCGTCGGGGGGCTATGTCGAAACGGAGGATGTCATTCCCGCCGCGATCCTCGATCGGTTGCCGATGTTGCGTGCGGTACCACTAGCGAGGTGGCAAGCTGTGACTGCGATTAGAGCGACCGGTCCAACCGTGACGGATGCCCACTTGATCCGCTGGGCAAAGCAGAAGAGATTGAAATCACTGTCCCTCAATTCCACGCAGGTCACCGACGCCGGACTGGCGCATTTGTCTGGGCTGAAGAATCTCAGGGAGCTGTACCTCGTATCAACGCAGGTCACTGATGCCGGGTTGGTCCATTTGAGTGGGCTGACGAATCTTGCACATCTACGCCTCGATTCCACCCAGGTCACTGATGCAGGGTTGGTTCATTTACGTCGGTTGACGAATCTCAAGGGTCTGACACTGGGTTCTACACGAGTCACCGATGCCGGGCTGGTTCATTTGAGCGAGCTGACGAATCTCATGGTGCTGAGACTCGAATCCACGCCGATTACCGATGCTGGGCTGGTTCATTTGCGTGGGCTGAGGAAGCTCGATTTTCTGTCCCTCGATTCCACGCAAATCACGGATGCAGGGCTGGTTCATTTGCGTGGGCTGGGGGATCTCCAACGTCTGCACCTCGGATCCACCCAGATCACCGATACCGGGCTGATCCACTTGAGCGAACTGACGAAGCTCATCGTTCTGGACCTCAGTTACACGCCGGTCACCGACGCCGGGCTGGTTCATTTGAGCGAGCTGACGAATCTCATGTCACTGAGACTCGAATCCACGCCGATTACCGATGCTGGGCTGGTCCATTTGCGTGGGCTGACGAAGCTCATCGATCTGGACCTCAGTTTCACGCTGATTACCGACGCCGGGCTGGCTCATTTGAGCGGGTTGACGAATCTCTCTCATCTGTATCTCAGCTCCACGTCAATCACCGATGCCGGGCTGGTTCATTTGAGCGGGTTGACGAATCTCTTTCATCTGCATCTCAGCTCCACGTCAATCACCGGTGCCGGGCTGGTCCATTTGAGCGGGCTGAAGGATCTCTCTCATCTATACCTCGATTCCACGCTGATCGCCGATGCTGGACTAGTCCCGTTGAGTGGGCTGACGAAGGTCTATCAACTGCACCTCGAATCCACTCTGGTCACCGATGCCGGGCTCGTTGAATTCCAGAAGCAGAATCGGAGTGTCCGGGTATACCGCTGACAAACCGACCCAGAACCACACGAAGGAACTGGTCGAAAACCACTTCCCGACTTTGCTCGCTGACCCGTTGGAGTTCAGCTCAAGGCGATTGGCACGCGGAACAGCGATTGTCGGAGGAATCGCCGACTCTCTGTCTGAGCGTTCAATTCCTGATCAGGGGATGAGGAAAGGATGGTACGACGGACATCCTTGTCCGTCGATTCCGCTGTGGTCACGGCTGCGACGGACTCGGAAGTCCGTCGTACGGAAGTGAAGCACGCCGCACCCCCATATCCGCGTACTCGAACCTTGTCAGGCCGGTACTGGCTCCGGTCAGGCGGTCGACGATCTTGGGCAGCGCTGCCGAGATCCCCTCCGTGACGGTCAGCCGCGAGTTGCGGTCGTACGTCAGCAGCAGGATCACGAGGTGCTTCGGTTGGGGCAGGCTGCGGTAGGCGGTTTCGAGTTCGACGGAGAACCGCTCGATGTCCGCGTCCTCGGCGGTGTTGAGGTTCACTCGCAACTCGCGCTCGCGGTCGCCGGTGTCGAGGTGGGCCACGTTCTGGCCATCAATATACAGCTCCCACACGTCGCAGCGCTTGCGGATCTCGTCATAGGTCAACAGGTGTTGCAGGATCGGCTCGGGCGACCCACTGGCGAGTGCCTTGAGTTGAGCTTCGGCGGCGGGCGACGGGCCGTTGAGGGTCGGGGCCCGCATCTCCTTGACGAAGGCTTGCGTCTCGGCTGGGGTGAGGCGGAACACCTCACCCAGCATCCGCGCCACCGCCTCGTGTTGTTCTCGCACGCGGTCGGCTTCCTTCTGGACTGCGGCCACATGGGCTTGGGCGTCTTTCACCTGGGCTGCCATCTCGACGACGGAAGCTGCGGAGGTGGTGGCTTGAGTTTCCAAGGCCGCTGCCCGCTCCTTGATGTCGAGGAACTGCATGAACAGCACGATTAGCAGCATGTCGAGGATCGGGGTAATTTGCAGGGTCAATCGGCGGCGGGAGATCATGCGTCTGGTCCCTCCGACTTTTTGGCGGAGAGAGCGAGTTCCCGCTTGGCCCGACCGACCGTCTCGCGCACGAGCTTGCGGTCCTCCGACAAGCGGTTGAACGACGGCTCCAGCCAACTGTTGATGAACATCAGAATGATGGCCGAGATCAGCCCGGCAAACGAGCACCAGATGGCTTCGCCGAAGCGCTCGACCACCTGGGCCACCGAGGCGGCTTGGCCCCCGGCTTTGGTATTCAGCGCCGCACCGATGGCCAGCATCGTCCCCAGCACTCCGGCCAGCGGGTACGCCTCGATCATCGTGCGGGCGCTGTTGTAGATCGTGTCGAACGACATCGATTGCAGGTAACGTCGCCTCTCGTCCAAGACCTGCATCCGGGCCAGCAGTGCCGCGCGGTCGCCCGCGCGGGTCGGGTCGTCCAGAACGTCATTGACATCGGCGAGAAACACCTCGATCTGATCGCCCAGATGCGAATTCGCATCGAGCAGGCTCTGGTTCTTCAGCCCCTTCGTAAAGTCAAACAGCGACGAAGCAATCACCCGAAAGTCCCGCTTCGACCAGACCCACAGCACCACCAACAACAACAAGTGCAGCCCGAACAGCACCACAATCACCGGTGTCGAGAGCGTCGACAACTGCTCCAGGAGCGCTGTCCAGTTCACCGAGGTTTGCGACAGAGTGTGCATGAGGGGAAGTGCCAAGTGGCCAAGGGGCAAGTGCCAGGGGATGTCCGCTTGGCGACCTGAAAGTTATCGAGGGCGGGGCGATTGCGAAAGGCGAATCGCCCCTTCTCTGAAGGATCGTCAGTCAGCGGGCGGACGTCAGTCCCCCGTGCCCGTGTGACGAGATTGTACATCACGACGCGGCAAGGCACTTGAACGTCAATCAAGCATGTTGGGCTGATGTCCAAGGGGATGTCGGGTGGGACAAGCCGCTTTGGGCGCAGGCCCACCATTCCAACGACACGCCAGACATGGTGGGCCTGCGCTCCAAAGCGAGCTTGTCCCACCCGATGTCACCGAGCCGCGAGCCAGGGGACATGTCGACTCGCAGTCGCGGCTCGGCAGGAGCCTCGCCCTCCCGAGGGAGGCGGGCCCCAAAATTGAGCGATGACAAGGCACTCGCCGCGATGTTGGAGAAATCGCCGACACTCAGGCCCGCTTGACCAGCCCGAGATCGACCAGCTTCTCGCGGCATTCGTCCCGCTCGCGAGATCGCTGGAGCGGCTTCCAGTGTTCGTCCTGGGCCTCCAGGAACAGTTCTTCACCGGCGGGCAGGCAGACTCCCCGCGAGGCGGCCAATTGGGCCAACCGCTGAATGACTCCGGACTCCAGCCGCGACAGCGCCATCGCATCGCGGCGGTAATCGATAAAAGCCTCCCACACGATCGGGAAGAGTTTCGCGACGATCTGCTCGCCAATCGTCGTCGCGTACTGCCGGATTTCGAGCTGGGCGTGCGAGTCCATTCGCAGGGCC